>WQUQ01000220.1 GCA_009782025.1 Desulfobulbus sp.
ATCTGAAGCGCGGCATCGACAAGGCCGTCATCGCCACCATCGAGGAATTGAAGGGCATCTCCAAGCCGTGCACCACCTCCAAGGAAATCGCCCAGGTCGGTTCGATCTCGGCCAACTCCGATGCCGACATCGGCGACATCATCGCCAATGCCATGGAAAAGGTTGGCAAGGAAGGCGTCATCACCGTCGAGGACGGCAAGTCCCTGGCCAATGAACTCGATGTCGTCGAAGGCATGCAGTTCGACCGCGGCTACCTGTCGCCCTACTTCATCAACAACCCGGACAAGCAGATCGCCCTGCTCGACAACCCCTACGTCCTGCTGTTCGACAAGAAGATTTCCAACATCCGCGACCTGCTGCCGGTGCTCGAACAAGTCGCCAAGGCCTCGCGCCCGCTGCTCATCATCGCCGAGGACGTTGACGGCGAGGCGCTGGCGACTCTGGTGGTCAACAACATCCGCGGCATCCTCAAGACCGTCGCCGTCAAGGCGCCGGGCTTCGGCGACCGGCGCAAGGCCATGCTCGAAGACATCGCCATCCTGACCGGCGGCGTCGTCATCTCCGAAGAAACCGGTTTGAGTCTGGAAAAAGCCACCCTGAAGGATCTCGGCCAGGCCAAGCGCGTCGAAATCGCCAAGGAAAACACCACCCTCATCGACGGCGCCGGCGATGCCGCGACCATCGAGGCCCGTGTCAAGCAGATTCGCGTCCAGATCGAAGAAGCCACCTCCGACTACGACCGCGAGAAGCTCCAGGAGCGTGTGGCCAAGCTGGCTGGCGGCGTGGCCGTCATCAAGGTCGGCGCCGCCACCGAAGTCGAAATGAAGGAAAAGAAGGCCCGCGTCGAAGACGCGCTGCACGCCACCCGCGCTGCCGTTGAAGAAGGCATCGTCCCCGGCGGCGGCGTTGCCCTGCTGCGCGCCCGCGCTGCGTTGAAGGCGCTGAAGGGCGACAACCACGACCAGGACGCCGGCATCAAGCTGACCCTCAAGGCTCTCGAATCGCCGCTGCGCGAAATCGTCGCCAATGCCGGCGACGAGCCGTCGGTGGTGGTCGACAAGGTCGTCCGCGGCAAGGGCAATTACGGCTACAACGCCACCACCGGCGAATACGGCGACATGGTCGAGATGGGCGTGCTCGATCCGACCAAGGTCACCCGTACCGCGCTGCAAAACGCCGCTTCGGTCGCCGGCCTGATGCTGACCACCGAGTGCATGATCGCCGAACAGGTCGAAGACAAGCCGGCCGGCGGCGGCATGCCTGACATGGGCGGCATGGGTGGTATGGGCGGCATGGGCATGTAAGTTCGCCCCGTCGCCTGACCGAAAAGCCCCGCCGCGCGCGGGGCTTTTTCGTACCGTCATGCCGCCTTCACCCTATGCGCCAAAGGGATTTTGCAGCGCAATGCCGCAGCCAGCAAAATCACACACATTGCGCGTGACCAGCGTCAGGGCGTGAACTTGGGCGGTGGCGGCGATCAGCATATCGGCTTGCGTGCGTATTTGACCGCGCAGCCCCAACATCGCCCGCATTTCACCGGCGCGACGCGCGATGGGAGTGGTGATGTCGACGACGGTATGCGCGGCGACGAATTGATCGAACCAGCGCCGCTTGGCTTCGT
This sequence comes from Desulfobulbus sp., assembly GCA_009782025.1. GTDB lineage: Bacteria > Pseudomonadota > Gammaproteobacteria > Burkholderiales > Rhodocyclaceae > Azonexus. The sequence goes on from WQUQ01000220.1 coordinate 1,622, forward strand.
GTGGCTTTCGGCACAGCCCAAAGAAAATTTCGTCAAGCGTGATGACCGATAAAAAAAATCCCTCGCCTTGCGGCAGGGATTGCACCCACTGCATCACGCCTTCGTCCGGTTGTTGGCGCATCAGTTCGCTGATGACGTTGGTATCGACGAGCAGCATCGAGCTAAAAATCGGAAAACGGGTTGGGACGGTCAACGCGCGGCGGCGTATCGATGCCGTCCGTTCCTTCCGCCGCCAAAATGGCGCGAATGTCGGCGAACTGCGCGGCGGGCGTGGACTTTTGTTGCTGCGCCTGCAACCGTTGATAATCCGCGAAGTCGTCTGCCGAAATCAGCATGGCGACGGGTTTATTGCGGTTGTAAATCACCTGCGGTTCGCGCATTGCCAGGCGCACGACCTCTGAAAACTGTTGTTTGGCGCTGGCAATATTCCATTCCATGATGCCCTGCTCCTCAAACCTGAACATGTCCATATTAGACATCCATCATGGACAGATCAAGATAGGAGTTGACCTAAAAAAAGGGAGGCTCGGCCTCCCTTTTGTCTTGACGAAGAACCCCCTGTTCAGGCGGATTTCTTCGCATCCAGGCGGAATTTGACGTAGCTGCCCGGCGCGGGTTCGATGACTTTCAGCGGGCCGGCCTCCGGCTGGCGCGCCTTGACCTTGGCCGAACCGCCTGGCAGCGTGGTTACCCACTCGTTCCAGTGCGTCCACCATGAGCCGGCATGCTGTGTGGCGCCGGCCAGGAAATCCTCCGGGCTTTCCGGCAGATTGCCGTCGGTGGCCTCATTGGTCCAGTAACCATATTTGTTGGCGACCGGCGGATTGACGATGCCGGCGATATGGCCGGAGCCGCCGAGGACGAACTTGGTCGGGCCGGAGGGCAGGCGGGCGCCCATGTAGGTGCTCTTCCAGGGCGCGATGTGGTCCTCGATGGTGGAGATGAAGTAGCACGGGGTCTTGACCTTGCCGATGTCGATCTTGACGCCGCCAATGGTGAGGCCGCCCGGCTCCCTGAGTTTGTTGGCCAGATACATGTTGCGCAGATAGTAGCTGTGCATCGCCGCCGGCATGCGTGTCGAGTCGGAGTTCCAGTAGAGCAGGTCGAAGGGGAAGGGGTCCTTGCCCATCAGGTAGTTGTTGACCACGAAGGACCAGATCAGGTCGTTGGCGCGCAGCATGTTGAAGGTGCCGGCCATTTCGGAGCCTTCGAGATAGCCGCGCTCGTTCATTTTCTTTTCCAGGCCGGCGACGCTGCCTTCGTCAATGAAAACGCCCAGTTCGCCGGGTTCGGAAAAGTCGAGCAGCGAGGCGAAGAACACCGCGGAATTGACGCGCTTGTCCTTCTTGGCCGCCATCCAGGCGAGCATGGTCATCAAGAGCGTGCCGCCCAGGCAGTAGCCGGCCATGTTGACGCTGTCCTCGCCGGTCTGGAGGCAAACCTGTTTGACGGCTTCGAGCGCGCCATCTTGCAGGTAATTCTCGAAGGTTTCCTGGGCCAGTTTTTCGTCCGGGTTGACCCAGGACATGATGAAGGTCGTGTGGCCCTGATCGGTCGTCCATTTGACCAGCGAATTTTTCTCGCGCAGGTCGAGGATGTAGTACTTGTTGATCCACGGCGGAATGATGAGCAGCGGTTTCTTGTACTGATCCGGCGTCTGCGGATCGTACTGGATCAACTGGAACAGCCTGTTCTGGAAGACCACCTTGCCCGGCGTCGTGGCGACATTCCTGCCCATCTCGAAGGCTGTGGCGTCGGTCATGCGGATGCGCAACTGGCCGTCGCCCGATTCGACATCCTGCAACAGGTTGTTCAGGCCCTTGACCAGATTCTGGCCGTTCGACTTGACGGTTTCACGGAAAACCTCCGGGTTGGTCAAGGCAAAATTGGACGGCGACAGCGCGTCGATGTACTGCCGGGTGAAGAAATTGACCTTCTGCTGCGTCTGCTCATCCAGACCGTCGGCGCCGGCGACGGTGTCATGGATGTGGCGGGCGGTAATCAGGTAAGACTGTTTGACGAAATCGAACAGGAAATGCTCCTCCCATTCCTCGTCCTTGAAGCGGTTGTCGCCCTTTTTCGGGGTCGCCACCGGCGCCTGAACCGCGACGCCAAGCATCTTCATCGAGGTGTTCTGCCACAGCGAGAAGTAGTCCCACATCATGTTCATCTGGGTCTGGGCCATCTTGTACGGATTGGCCAGGAGGCGCGCCGACAGATCCATGAAGGCCCGGGCCACGCCGAGTTCGTCGCTGGGCGCGTCGAGGCCCTTTTTGGCCTTCTTCTCGATGAATTGCGTCAGCACCCGCGAGGCGCGCTGCGCCACCTCGGCATAGGTCTTGGCCATCTCGGCCGGGTTGGGCAGGTTGGCGCCCTGTTCTTCGGTTTGTTGCGACATACGTCAATCCCTTCCTGTTGTCACTGCATGGCGGCATGCCGAGGCGGCCGCCGAAATCGAATCACGCCGTCGGCGTCGGTCGTGCGCAACAGCCGGCCGGCTTGTTCCAGATAGTTCAGATGGGCAATCGCTTCGCCCATCGCAAACATCGTTTGATGCGTATCGAGCGCCCGCTGGAACAG
>WQUQ01000221.1 GCA_009782025.1 Desulfobulbus sp.
TCCATTTTTAAATCAGCCGAGGACGCGAAGGCGAAGCGAGAGACAGTACGGTTGACCGGCAAGCGAAGCCGACAAAGTCATCGGTTGATTTGGCAATGGAATGAGTCATACCGGTTCAGAGATGGCCTCTGGCTTTGAGATCCGGCGCGAAGGTGGCAAGCGACATGACCAGCGTTCGCGGCGCGTCTGCCAGGCGGATAGCGCCATAGCTCACATACCAATCCGCTGCCCGGTCGTTCTTGGCGTCGATAATCAGGATCAGCCCGCCAACGTCTTCACTGGCCAGAATGGCGCGTCGCGCCGCCGCGCCCAGGAGTTGTCCGCCAAGACCTTGTCCCTGCACGCGCTTGTCCGTCGCCAGCCGCGCCAGCCGGAATCCCCCCACATCATGCCGGGACAGGCCCTTGCGCAAGGGGTCCGGCATCCGCGCGTAATCGAGCGCGGCGGGGGTGATGCTGTAAAAACCGAGAATTCTGCCCGGATTGGCGTCGTCGATCGCGCAAAACGTCTTGGCGCTGCCGCTGTCATGAGCCTGGCGAGCATACCTGGCCAAAAACTCGTTCAGAGCCGCATCGCCGCAATCGAAATGCTGGCGCTCATGCGACTTGCTGACGGCTTCTTCATGCCATGGCGTCATTTGAGAACCGGCATGGCCGCCAGCGCGGCGCGCAGCTTGGCGTTGGGGGCTGGCGGATTGTCGATCAGATCGAGAATCTTCTGGTAATCCCGCTCCGATAGCTCGATCCTCTCCGCTTCGGCGATGACCGCCTCGGCCTCGCGCAACGCGGCCTGTGTCACGAAGCAGGTCATGTCGGCATGACACAGCGCAGCGGCGCGCGCGATGCGCGATTTGGCCTGCGGAGAAATCCGCAGGCTCATCCGGTTGTTGTTTTCTATGGCGATACGCGGCATGGCGACCTCGGGCAAAGTGTACGTATTCAAAGCATACGTGCTCACTTTGATTCTTTCAAGAATGAAAATTCTCCGGGTACAGCCGCAACAAGCCGTCGCGGCTGGCCGGGCAGACGCCGCGCTCGGTAATCAAAGCGCTGACCCGGCGGGCTGGCGTGATGTCAAAGGCCGGGTTGGCCACCGCCTCGCCGGGGGGCAGTTGCCGCAGGGCCGACGGCGCGCCTTGCGCATCGACGCCGCGCACCTCGCGCAACTCGTCGCCGTCGCGTTCCTCGATCGGAATGGCGTTGCCGTCGGGGCAGGCGAAATCGAGCGTCGAGCGCGGCGCGGCGACGTAAAAGGGGATGTCATTGTCGGCGCAGGCCAGGGCCTTCAGATAGGTGCCGACCTTGTTGGCGACATCGCCATTGGCGGCGATGCGGTCGGCGCCGACGATCACCGCGTCGACCCGCCCGGCGCGCAGCAGAATGCCGGCCGCGTTGTCGGCGATGACGGTATGCGGCACGCCGTGCCGGGCCAGTTCCCAGGCCGTCAGCAAGCCCTGGTTGCGCGGCCGCGTTTCCGAAACCCAGACGTGCACCGGCAGACTGGCGTCATGGGCGGCATAGACGGGCGACAAAGCGGTGCCGTGATCGACGGTCGCCAGCCAGCCGGCGTTGCAGTGAGTCATCACGTTCAGCGTCTGGCCCCGGCGCGGCGGAATCTGGCGCAGCAGGCCGAGGCCGTGCCGGCCGATGGCGGCATTCTGCGCCACATCCTCCTCGGCGATGGCCGCCGCTTCGGCCCACGCCGCGTCGGCGCGTCGGGCCGGGGGCAGCGGTAGCAGCAGCCGGCGCAGGCGAGCCAGCGCCCAATGCAGGTTGACCGCCGTCGGCCGGGTTGCGCCGAGGATGGCGATGGCTGCGTCCAGCCGTGCCTCGGAAGCCTCGCTGGCCAGCGCAATCGCCAGCCCGTAAGCGGCGGTGACGCCGATCAGCGGCGCCCCGCGCACCTGCATGGCGCGAATCGCCTCGGCCGCCGCCTCCAGCGAAGCGATGCGAACCCAGTGCAGCGCCAGCGGCAGGCGGGTCTGGTCGATGATGTCGATGCTGCGCCGCGCGGGATCGGCGCGCAGGGTGCGGGTGGGGGTGGCGTCGATGTTCATGGTTGCAGGATTCTACCCTTCGCGCGGCGCAACAAAATTTCCGGTTTTTCCCGGGATCGCCAGTGCTAGGATAGCGCCATGTCCGCCCTGCCCATCCGCAAACCCGCCACCTACGACGATCTGCTGGCCCTGCCGGCCAACCGGGTCGGGCAGATCGTCAATGGGATGCTCTACAGCCAGCCCCGGCCGGCGCCCAGGCACGCGCGCTCAAGCTCCATGCTGGGCATCAACCTGGGTTCCCGCTTCGACATGGGCGACGACGGCCCCGGTGGCTGGTGGATACTGGATGAACCGGAACTCCATCTGGGCGACGACGTGCTCGTTCCCGATCTGGCCGGCTGGCGGCGCGAGCGGATGCCGGCCCTGCCCGAAACCGCCTGGTTCGAGCTGGCGCCCGATTGGCTGTGCGAAGTGCTCTCGCCCAGCACCGCGCGGCTGGATCGCAGCGAAAAGATGCCCCTCTACGCCGCTCTGGGCGTCGCGCATCTGTGGCTGGTCGACCCGGAACTGCGCACGCTCGAAGCCTACGAAAACCAGCAAGGCCGCTGGATGCTGATTGCCGCGCACGCCGATCAGGACGTGGTGCGCGTTGCGCCGTTTGCCGCCGCGCCGCTGGAACTGGCCTGGTTGTGGGCCTAGTCTGTCACGTTCAAACAAAAGGAGCGTTGCGATGAGCTTCGTGCAGGAATTCAAGGAATTCGCCGTCAAGGGCAATGCCGTCGATCTGGCGGTGGGCGTCATCGTTGGCGCGGCGTTTGGCAGAATTGTCGATTCCATCGTCGGCGATCTGGTCATGCCGCTGATTAGCCGGATCGTCGGCCGGCTCGACTTTTCCAGCCTCTATGTCGTGCTCGGCGACAACCCGCAGAATCTGGCGACGCTGGCCGAATTGAAGAAGGCCGGCATCCCGGTGTTCGCCTACGGCAATTTCCTGACCATCCTGGTGAACTTCATTCTTCTCGCCTTCATCATCTTCATGATGGTCAAGCAGTTGAACCGCCTGCGCAAAACCGAGCCAGCGCCGGAGCCGGAAGCGCCGCCGACGCCGGAAGACATCGTGCTGCTGCGCGAAATCCGCGATGCGCTGAAGAAATAGGCTGCGCCGCCGCCCAACCCGCGCCAGCGCGGCGAGCCATCGCCGCCTGGCGCGATGTTTTTGTCATCGAGCGGGCGTCGTCGGGGCGGTGTTCAGCCTTCGTTAACGTCCCCGCCACCATAATCGGCCAACCCATTGACCCCAAGGAGCCAGCGATGCCCCGTTTCTTCCCCGTTTTTCTATTCGTCGCCTGTGGCCTGGCGCAAGCGGAAACGCCGCGCCAGATCGCGGACGCCTACGCCGTGGCGCAAGGCGGCGGCTTCACGGCCTCGGCGACGCGCGGCGGCGAATTCTTTGCCCACCGTTTTGGCGTTTCCGAGAAGATGCCCACCTGCTCCACTTGTCATACCGACAACCCCATGCAGGTTGGCCGCCATGCGGTCACCGGCAAATCGATCAAGCCCGTCGCGCCCGCCGCCAATGCCGAGCGCCTGAGCGATCCGGCCAAGGTTGAAAAATGGTTTACGCGCAACTGCAAAGAAGTCGTCGGGCGCGAATGCACGCCGGGCGAAAAGGCCGATTTCATGGCTTTTCTGATCGAGGCGCGTTGACATGAAACCCATCATCTCGACCCTGGCCGCCTGCCTGTTGGCCACCGCCGCCCATGCCGACGACGATAAAATAGCCGTCCCCGCCGACGCGCCGCCGTCTTATGTCAAGGAATGCGGCAGTTGTCACGTCGCCTTTCCGCCGCAGCTTCTCAGCGCCGAGGATTGGCAAAACGTCATGAACCACCTGGAAAAGCATTACGGCGACAATGCGGCCATCGCCGACCCGACACGGCAGGAAATCACCGCTTTTCTCGTGCGCCATGCCGACGCCCACGGCCGCTCATCCGGGGCCAATTCGTCGCGCTGGCCCTTGCCCAAGCTGACCAAAACCGGCTGGTTCAAGCACGAACACCACAAGGTCACCAACACGCTGTGGACCGGCCCGACCGTGCGCAGCCCCAGCAACTGTAGCGCCTGCCATGAACGAGCCGAGCAGGGCAGCTTCCGGGAAGAAGAAATTCGCATGCCGGGAGATCCTCGCCGTGCGCACAAGTGAG
>WQUQ01000222.1 GCA_009782025.1 Desulfobulbus sp.
AGCGAAGTCGCAGAATCCAGACGCCGCATGGATTCCGCGACTTCGCGCGGAATGACGTAATCACACTGACTGTTCATGACTGAATCGAAACCGCTCTAAACGCCAGGCGGCGTTTCAGTACGTAGCGCCGGCGTTCCCGCTAGCCGGCCACACCGTCTCCGGCCGCTCTGCCAGCACGCCGGCTTCCACCAGCAGCCGGTCGATATCGGCCGCCGCCTTGATTGGACGCAAGCGCTGGTACAGGATTTCGGCCGGCGGATAATGGCGGCGCAGCATGGCCAGCCATTGCTTGAGGCGGCCGCCGGCATGCACCGGCAGCACCTGGCGCCGCACGCCCAGCCAGTAGGCGGCGACGCCCGGAACCACCTCGTCCCAGCCGTTGCTCGCCTCGCCAACCTGCTCGCCGCGCGCGCGGCGGGCGAGCAACGGGTCGGCCACGGCGCCGCGGCCGATCATGATGTCGGCGCAACCGGTAGCGGCCTGGCAGGCGCGGTAATCCTCGACCGTCCACACCTCGCCGTTGGCGATCAGCGGCACGGTAACGGCGGCGCGCACCCGGCCGATCCACTCCCAGCGGGCCGGCGGCCGGTAACCGTCGGCCTTGGTCCGGCCATGCACGATCAGTTCGTCGATGCCGGCAGCAGCCAGCGCCTGGGCGTTGTCGATGGCCCGGCTGGCGTCGTCCAGCCCCAGGCGCATCTTGGCGGTGAACGGCATGTCGAGCGGCACGACAGCGCGTACAGAGGCGGCGATGGCGTGCAGCAATTCCGGCTCGCCGAGCAGCGCCGCGCCGCCGCGATGGCGATTGACAGTCGGTGCCGGGCAGCCGAAATTGAGGTCGATGCCGGCCGGGCGCAGGGCGACCAGCCGGCGCGCGTTCTCGGCCATCAGATGCGGGTCGGAGCCGAGCAGTTGCACGCGCATCGGCGTACCGGCTGCGGTCTTGCCGCCGGTCAACAGTTCCGGGCAGATGCGTTCATAGGTCTTGGCCGGCAGAATGCTGTTGCTGACGCGGACGAATTCGCAAATCCCCCAGTCATAACCGCCGATGGCCGTCAGCACGCCGCGCAACAGACTGTCGGCCAGCCCCTCCATCGGGGCGAGAAGAATGCGGGGCATGCGGGTTTCCGAAAAGAGCGCGGCGAAGGCGCGCATTATAATCCGCGCCATGCTGCGCCTCGTTCTCGACACCAACGTCGTCCTCGACATCTTCCACTGGGTTGACAGCAGCGTCGAGCCGATTGGGGCAGCGCTGGAAGCCGGCCGCGCCGAATGCCTGGCCGATGAACGCACGCTAGCCGAACTGCGGCGCGTTCTGACCTACCCGCAACTCAGGCTGACGGCGGAGATGGTCGCCGAATGCTACGCCCGCTACGCCGCGCTGGCGCGCCATGTGCCCGTTGATGCGGCGCCGGAATTACCGCGCTGCCGCGACCCCGACGATCAAAAATTTATCGAACTGGCGGCGCGCGCCCATGCCGACATGCTGGTCAGCAAGGACAAGGCGCTGTTGCAGTTGCGTGGCCGGAGCCGGCTCGCCTTTCGCATCCTCTCGCCCGTTGCGGCGGCGGCTGAACTGGCGTTGCCGGCCTGAGGCAAACGACCACGCCATCGCGCTCACGCCTGTCGCCGCCGGAAGACCCAGGTCGTCGCATCCGAGGCTTCGGCGGCGAAGGCATAACCTTCTTCGGCGAATTTTTTCAGCCCTTCCGGCTCGACCAGGCGATTCTGCACCGCAAAGCGCGTCATCAGGCCGCGCGCCCGCTTGGCATAGAAACTGACGATCTTGTAGCGGCCGCTTTTCCAGTCCTCGAATACCGGCTGAACTACCGTGCCGGCGATCTTGCGCCCGATAGCGGCCTTGAAATATTCCTCCGAAGCCAGGTTGACGACCACCGGTCGCGCCATGCCGGCCAATTCGTCGTTGATCGCCGTCAGCAAGCGCTCACCCCAGAAAGCGTAGAGATCCTTGCCGGCTGCGTTGGCGAGCCTGGTTCCCATTTCCAGGCGATACGGCTGCATCAGGTCGAGCGGGCGCAGGATGCCGTACAAACCGGAGAGAATGCGCACCTGCCGCTGGGCGAAGGCCAGATCATCGGCGCTCAGCGTGCGCGCTGCCAGACCATCGTAGACATCGCCGTCGAAGGCAAGCACCGCCTGCTTGGCGTTGTCCGGGGTAAACGGCAGATGCCAGTCAGCGTAGCGATGGAAATTGAGCAGCGCCAGCGCGTCGGAAAGATCCATCAGCCTGGCGATGTCGGCTGGCGACAGGCAGCGCAACGGCTCGATCAGGCTCGCCGACTGTTCGAGAAAAGCAGGCTGCGTGTACGCCGCGACATGCGGCGGCGTCTCGAAATCAAGCGATTTGGCCGGGGACAGGAGAATCAACATGGTCGGAATTTCGGGCGGGGAATGCGCTGGATTTTACCCGTCGTCGGGTAGGGTACGCTCATGAACCACGTCCTGACGTAACGGTCTACTTTGACGACGAGACGACCGACCTATGAAACTTGAATTCGACCCTATCGCCGATGCGGCTTACCTGGAAATCTCTGATTCCGAAGTCGAAACGACCCGCCAGATCGAACCCGGCATCATGGCCGACTACGATGCCCAAGGACATCTCATTGGCATCGAAATCCTTTCGCTCAGCAAACGCGCCCAGCCTACCCCAGTCAAAGCCGCCGCTTGATAGAGCTGCCGCCCAACTTTTTCCTCCGTCCTGCCGCCCTGTAGGCTGGCCGTGCCAGGTATCGGCGTTTCGTTTCATTGCCGGCTGGTAAAATTACACTTTTGCCTTTTCTGGAATCCCCAATGAAACGAACCCGCTTCGGCGCGCGCGACCGGCTGTCGCGCGACGCCGCAGAACTCCAGCGCCTGGCCGCCGGCCTCGCCGACTCCGGCGGCAAGCTCGAAGACGGCTACTGGGAGGCCCGCCTGGCCGAAACCGTCGACAGCCTGTTGAAAAACGGCGCCGAAGATGACCTCAACACCGCCCTCGACCGCTTGTTCGAGGCCAATCCGCGCGCTCATGACGAACTCGCCGACATGGTCGAATCGCGCGCCGAAAGTGGCCGCCTGCAAGCCGACGACCAGGCTTTCGACATCCTGCTGTTCGCCGCCCCGGTGCTCGCCTGGTCGCGTTTCTCCATCCCCGCCTGTCCCTTGCCGGCGGCCACCCTGACGGCGCTGGCGGTGCAGCTTGGCGCGCATGTCTTCGGCGGCCAGACCCGCGTCGCGCTGACCGATTACCTGTTCAGCCCCGACCAGTTGCCGCGCAGCTTCTGCGACACCTGGCAACTGACCCAGGCGCTCGGCGCGGCGGCCCTGGCCGGCGGGCATCTGACCATCGACACCGACGGCCTGGCGGAAACCAACCGCTTCCTGTCCGATGTCCGCTATCTGATCGGCGCCATCGCCGTGCCCCATGGCCAAGCGCTATTTCGCTGGAACGAAAAGGATGGCAGCAAGGACGACGCGCTCAAGGCCTGGCAAAAACAAGGCGGCCCCAACCTGGAGCCGCTGCTCACCGGCTGCGCCTGGGAACTGTTGTTGCCGAACGCCTACCACGCCGCCTGCCGCGACGCTGACCGCCTCTCGCGCCCCTATTCGCTGCGCGCCTCGGTGGCCTTCCTGCAAACCGCGCTCGGCCTCTTGCCGGACGCCATCCGCGCCATCGTCGGCCCCTGCTACGACCAGCGCATGGAGGAATACCGCGTCGGCCTCGGCCCGCGCGACCAATCCGACATCTACCACGGCATCGTCTGGCCCCTGCTCGGCAGCGAGGACGAAGCCACCGACGCCGCCAGCGAGATCGAGGCCGTGCTGCACGAGGCCGGCGTCAAGGAAATCAGCTTCCTCGACCATCATTTCCCGATGGAATTCTGCGACGACTGCGGCGCGCCGCTCTACCCCAATACCGATGCCGAACTGGTGCATGCCGAAATGCCGGAGCAGAGCGGCGGGAGTTCGCAGGCGCTGCATTGAGGGTGATGATCCATGAAACTATCACAATTATTAACCCGGCAGCCAAATAGATGGCATTGCTCCCCCCATCCCAACCTTCCCCCGCAAGCAGGGCGATTGCATTTATTCATCATGAAGTGGCCTGATGCCCAAGATGTTCATACGGAAGTCGTCATTCCAGGCGGCGAGTTTTCGTTTTTTGGCGAGG
>WQUQ01000223.1 GCA_009782025.1 Desulfobulbus sp.
GCGCCACCGCATGCGGCATGACCCGCACCAGCACGATGCGCGGGCCGTTCATTTTTTTTACCACCACGTCGAATTGCGGGAATTCCAGCCGCTGGCCTTCTTCGGGCAGGTCGCCGAGGCGTTGCATGATGAGTCCGCCGACGGAATCGACCCCGGCTTCTTCGATGTCGATGCCCAGCGCGCGCTCCAGGGTGAAGATGGGCAGGCTGCCCTTGCCGATCAGCGAGCCGTCGTCCAGTTTCGACCATTCGTTTTGCGCCTGGCGGAACTCGTCCCTGATCTCGCCGACCAGCGCGCCGAGGAGGTTGTCGAGGGTGACGTAACCCAGCGGGTGAGCGTTCTCGAAGGCGACGATGGCGAAATGCGGCGCCCCCTGGCGGAAGCGGCGGAACAATTCGGTCGCCGGCAGACGCGGCGAGACCACCTGGGCCGGGCGCACCAGTTTTTCCAGGCTCTCCAGCGCCGGCGATTTTTGCAGGGCGATGAAAACATCCTTCAAGTGGATGACGCCCTTGATGCGGCCTTCGCCATCGAGATACGGGTAGCGGCTGTAGCGGCGCTGGGCGATCTTCTCCAGGCTGTCCGCCAGCGGCATGTCCTCGCCGAGCGTCACCGCTTCGCGGAAGGGGCGCATCAGGTCGGCCACTTCCAGATCGCGGAAATCGAGCGCCTGCGCCAGCACCCGCCATTCGTCCTGGGTAAAACCCTGATTGGCGCGCGAACTGCGCAGGATGATCTTGAGTTCCTCCGCTGAATACTGGCTGTCGTGGCCGTGCGCAACATCGAGATGCATGCGGCGCAGCACCCAGAAGGCGCTGTGATTCAAGAGCCAGATGGCCGGATACATGATCCAGTAGAAGGCGTAGAGGGGCGGCGCCGTCCACAATCCGATCGCTTCCGAGCGGCGGATGGCCATGGATTTGGGCGCCAGCTCGCCGACCACGATATGCAAATAAGATATGATGAAGAAGGCCGTGAAGAAGGCAATGCTGTGCACCAGCCGGGCGCTGCCGATGCCGACCGATTCCAGCAGCGGCCGCAGCAGGTCGGCGAAGGCCGGTTCGCCGATCCAGCCGAGGCCGAGGGAGGCAAGGGTAATGCCCAGTTGGCAGGCCGACAGATAGGCATCGAGATCCCGATGCACCTTGAGCAAAATCCGGCCGCGCCAGCCGTTAGCCTTGGCAATGGCCTTGACGCGGGTCTGCCGGAGCTTGACCAGGCCGAACTCGGCGGCAACGAAAAATCCGTTGAGCAAAACGAGCAATACGGCAATGCCGATGAGCAACAGGCTACTCCCCATAGATGGACACCGGGTGTCCTCCCCTCCTCTCCTGACGATGCGGGCATGGTAGCCGAAGCCGCTTGCCCGGTCGAACAGGGCGAGCGCATGAATCTGATTGCCATGGCAAAAAGCTGTGCGCAGGCACAACGTCAACTCCCTCGCCCCGCTTGGCGGGGCGAGGGAGTGTTCCCGGCCTTTGCCGCAGCCGATGGCGTTCATGCACCTGCCCTGTATAGTGGCGTGATCCCCCACTCGCGGAGCGATCTCATGGCAATCTCCACCTCCCTGGCCGACCTCTCGATCTTGCTGGTCGAACCGTCGCCGATGCAGTCCGGGCTGATCCGGCGCATGCTCGAACAGCGGGGCATCACCCGCATCGCCGCGGTCGATTCGGGCCAGGCCGCGCTGGCGGCGCTGGCCGAAGGCGATAACCCCGGCATGGTGGTCATCAGCAGCCTCTACCTGCCGGACATGGCGGGCACCGACCTGGTCATGGCCATGCGCGCCGACGAGCGGCTGGAGGCGACGCCCTTCATCCTGATCTCCAGCGAGACGCGGCCGCAGCGGCTGGAAGCCGTCCGCCAGTCGGGGGCGTGCAGCATCGTCGCCAAGCCGTTTACCGAAGAGCAACTGGAACGGGCGCTGTTCGCCGCCGCCGATTACCTCTACCCGCCGCCGGCAGACGATCTCGACGTGGCCGACATGGAAGAACTGCGCGTCCTGCTCGTCGACGACAGCCTCGCCTCGCGCCGCCACCTGTGCCGCCTGCTCGGCGAACTCGGCGTCCGCCACATCACCGAGGCCGTCGATGGCCGGGCAGCGGTCACGGCGCTGGCCGAAACGATGTTCGATCTGGTGATTACCGATTACCACATGCCGGAAATGGACGGCCGCCAACTGATCGAATACATCCGCACGCAAAGCTGGCAAGCCCAGGTGCCGGTGCTGATGGTGACCAGCGAACAGAACATGGGCCGCCTGGCGGCGGTCGAACGCGCCGGCGTTTCGGCCATCTGCGACAAACCCTTCGAGTCCGGCAGCATCCGCCGCCTGCTCAGCGAGGCGTTGACGCACTGAGGCGGTAGCTGCTGATTGAACGGATTGACCGCATACGAAGGGGCGGGCGCCGGCGCCCGATCACCCGCCATCAGCCGTCGTTTGCTGATGGCGCCAGTCCGCCGGCGTTGTGTCGCAGTAGCGGCGAAACAGCCGGTGGAAATGCGCAGCCGAGCCAAAACCGCATTCATACGCGATTTCGATGATGGACAAATGCCGGTATCGTACCGATTGCAGCAGTTGCTGCGCGCGCTGCAACCGGCGTTCGGTCACTTCCTTGACAAAGGAAGAACCTGTCTCTTCCAGCAGCATCTGCACCTTGCGTGGCGACATGCCCAGGCGGCTCGCCAACATCGGCAGGCAGAAGTCTATCTCGGCGGCTCCTTTCTCAATCTCGCGCCGGATCAGCGCCAGCAGCGCCGCGCGACCGCCACGCCGGGCTGCCATGTGCGCCGCGTCCCCGCTGGCGCCTGCTATCAGCACCAGTAGATCGTGCACGTGGCTGACAAAAGTCTCCTGTAGCGCAGGCGTGGCCGTCAATATGTTCTGTTCCCAGGTGACAGCATAATTCTTGAGCAGACACAGGGCGGGATTGTTGCGGTCGATGCGCCGGGCCACCCTGTCTTCAATATCCGGCACCGCACGCTTGATCCACTCTTGTGGAATGCGCATCATCATGATTTCCGCACCACATTTCACGGATTGCGCTGTCCCCACGTCTGCGCACGAGATGAACGTTGCATCACCCGGCATCAGATCGACCTCCCGACCGAGTTGCAAACCTTTCCAGGGCCTCGAATTTAATGACAACAATATATCGCCGTTACCGTCGTTCAGCAGTGACCGGGTGCGCTTCATCGTATGGCCTGCCGACCGGGTGTGCTTCATCGCATGGCCTGCCGGCCGGGTGTGCAACATCATCAGGCCGGGAAAACGGGTCACCTTCGCGTTGAAAAAAAACGGTTCGCCTGTCAACGGCGCGTCCACCTCCACCCCGAGGATGTAGCGCCCCCACACGTCGCACCAGTACGGCAGGCAGTCTTTGGCTGGCAGATCAGCCGTCGAAAATTCGAGGCAGTTGCCTGCGGCAGCAGGGGGAGCGGAGGGCAGTTGCCCGTGGATCACCTGGTCGTTCTTCATCATCATGCCAACTGATAGCCCCGCAAGATCAATATCAGTATAAGCAAATGTACGCCATTCTGCTTGCGCAAGATGCAACCTGTATTGCGTAAAAAGACATTCGCTGTCTTGCGGCGTGCGCAATTTGCAATATATGCCTTGCGCATTTTGAGACGACAGCATCCATCATGTCTGGCTAACATGGGCTACATGTCTGAAATGAATTGACAGACCGGCCTCATCGAGGTCGGTCAGGGAAGGGTTCAGCGCCATGGCGTTCACCATACATTCATCTGAATGCGATCCACGGGCAGCAAGCAAGCAACTGGCCGCCTTGCGGCAAAAAAATCCCTTTGTTTCAACGCTGATTTTGCGCCCGCAAGGCTGCGGGCGGGCGTTTCGCCGCGTTCGTTTTTCGTCACGCCCCTGTTACTCCGTTCACACCAAGGCAGGGGTATTGCGTTTATCAACCACCATCAGGAGCACCGCCATGCGCTTTACACTTTTACCCATCTGTCTGGCGCTGTTGAGCGTCGGCGTTTCCGCCGAAACTTACCGCTGGGTCGACTCATCAGGCCAAGCCCACATTGGCGACACGCTGCCATCGGGCAATGTCAAGAATCTCCGTGCTACCAGCAGGGACAACGACAGGCAGTCCAGCAACAGCAAAGGCACAACGCCAACGCCAACG
>WQUQ01000224.1 GCA_009782025.1 Desulfobulbus sp.
GGTGGCGACGAGTTCGTCCTGCTGTTGCCGGAGGCCGACGGCGAGGCGGCCTACGCGCTGGCCGACCGCCTGCGCGGCAACTTCGCCGCGATCGAGACGCAGAGCGCCGATGGCCGCGCGATGTGCTGCTCGGTCAGCATCGGCATCGCCGAATACCTCGCCGGCGACACCGGCCAGACGCTGATGCGGCGGGCCGACGGAGCGGCCTATCAAGCCAAGGAGGCGGGCAAAAACCGGGTCGTGATGAGCGGCGACGCGGCGTTGGCGAAAAGTTAACCCCTACGATAGGTGTAGTTATTTTGCCGTGATACAGCCGCGGCGCGCAGGAAAACGGGCATAATTCATTGATGAAAATTGCCGGCCATACGTTTTCCGTCATATTTTTCTCAATTCTGCTGATTGCCGTGCTGGCCTGGCTATCCCTGATCCGGCGCGAACCGCCAGAGCCGCCACAACCTCCGGCCGCGCTGCTGGGCATGCCGGGTGAGATATTGCAGACGATTCTGCCGCTGGCGCCGATCGAGGGGCTTGATCCAGAACGTGTCGCGCTCGGCAAGCGTTTGTTTCACGATACCCGCCTGTCGGCCGATACGACGATTTCCTGCGCTTCCTGCCACAACCTGACGGCTGGCGGCGCCGATGGCCGGCGTTTTTCCATCGGCATCGGCGGCGCGATCGGCAGCATCAATGCGCCGACCGTGTTCAACAGCGCCTACAACCTGGCCCAGTTCTGGGATGGCCGGGCGGCGACGCTGGAGGAGCAGGCGGCCGGGCCGATCCAGAATCCGATCGAATTGGGGGCGACCTGGCCGCAGATACTCGGTCGTCTGGCGCAGGACGCCGACCTGGTCGCCGACTTCGGTCGCCTCTATCCAGATGGCCTGACGACGGCCAATCTGCTCAACGCCATCGCCACCTTCGAGCGTTCGCTGATTACCATCGACTCGCGCTTCGACCGCTACCTGCGCGGCGACCGGAAAGCGCTCAGCAAACAGGAAGAGGACGGCTACTGGCGCTTTCTCGAATATGGTTGCGCCAGTTGCCATCAGGGCAGGCTGATCGGCGGCAACATGTACCAGAAATTCGGCGTGCTCGGCGACTACTTCGCCGGCCGCGCCGTGACCGCCAGCGACCTTGGACGCTACAACGTGACCGGCCGCGAGGAAGACCGTTATGTGTTCAAGGTGCCGAGTCTGCGCAATGTCGCCCTGACGGCGCCGTATTTTCACGATGGCTCGGCGAAGACGCTGGAACAGGCGGTGGTCGTGATGGCCCGGTATCAGCTTGGCCGCGACCTGTCGACGGCCGATACCGAGGCCATCGTTGCTTTCCTGCATACCCTGAACGGCGTGTTGCCGTCGTCGGTCAAGCCATGAGCGAGGCAGCCGCCGTGAACCGTGGCGTATGGCGCTGGCTGGGTCTGATTGGCGGCTTCGTCGCGCTGCTGGGTTTGCTGTTCTGGCTGTTTTCCCGAGCCGAGCAGGTTGCGCTGGCGCCACACAATGACTACATGCAGTCGCTGGGCCGGGTGCAGCAGGCTGACATCGAACTCAATGCCGCGGTGCTGGCCAATTATTCCGGTCTGCTGCACAACTACGATCCGCTGGTGCGTCATGTCGCCGACATCGGCGCCGAAGAGGCCAGCCTGCTGGCTATTCCCGGCAGCCTGGCGGCGGCCGATCGCAACCGCCTGCAAGCGCTGGTCGAGCGGCTGCTGACCCGTCTGCGCGAGAAGGCCGGGGAGGTCGACCGCTTCAAGCGCAGCCGTTCGGTGTTGCGCAATTCCGAGATGTATTTTCCGCGGGCGGCCGAGGAGATACTGCATCAGGCCGGTCAGCAGGCGCCCGAGGAACTGGAGCGCTTCGTCCGCCGTGTCATGGCATTGTCCGCTGGCGCTCCGCTCGCCGAGCGCCAGCAGTTGTCAGCGGAGCTGGAGCATTTGCGGCGGCAGAATCTACAGATCGCCGGGCCGCTGTCGCTCAACCAGTTGCTGGTGCATGCCGAACAGATCATCGAACTGCGGCCAGAGGTCGATGCGCTGGTCGGGCGCCTCCTGGATCCGTCGTCGAGACGGTTGCTCGAGGAGGTCAGCAACGCCTATATCGAGGGCTACGAGGGGGCGCTGCGCAACGCCAGCCGTTATCGTCAGGCGCTTTACCTGGCCACCGTGCTGCTGGTCGCCTATGCTCTGTATGCGCTGCTTCGCTTCGAGCGCGACCGGCGCAAGCTGATCCGGGTTCACCATCATCTCGCCGCCGCCCACCACGATCTGGCCGAACGCTATGCCGCGCAACTGGCCGCCGAAAGCCAGGTGCGCCTGTTGGCCACGGTGTTTACCAATTCCACCGAGGGGATGACCATCACCGACGCCGAGGCGCGGATCATCGCCGTCAATCCGGCATTCAGCGCGATTACCGGGTATTCGGCCGAGGAGGCCGTGGGGCGGACGCCGGCCGTGCTCAAATCCGGCCGGCACGGGGACGATTACTACCGCGCCATGTGGTGGGCATTGCACAACGACGGTCACTGGCAGGGCGAGATCTGGAACCGGAACAAGGACGGCGAGGTGTACCCGGAATGGTTGTCGATCGCCGCGGTACACGATGACAAAGGCGCCACCACCCACTATATCGGCATCTTCATCGACATTTCCGAGCGCAAGCTGAACGAGGCGCGCATTGACCACCTGGCCCACCATGACGTGCTGACCGACTTGCCCAACCGTCTGCTGCTGGAAGACCGGGCCAGGCAGGCGATGCTCAAGGCGAAGCGGAGCGGCAAGCCGATGGCGGTGATCTTCGTCGATCTCGACCGTTTCAAGAACATCAACGACACGCTCGGCCACGAGATCGGCGACCAACTGCTGGTGCAGGCGGCGCAACGCGGTCTGTCGGTGCTGCGCGATACCGACACGCTGTCGCGCCAGGGCGGTGATGAATTCGTCATTATCCTGGCCGAGCTTGAACAGCGCCAGGATGCCATGCAGGTCGCGCGCAAACTGCTGGCGGCGCTGAATCAGCCCTACCTGCTGGCCGGCCACGAGTTGACCGTTACCGGCAGCGCCGGCATCGCGCTCTATCCCGACGACGGGCAAACCCTCTCCGAACTGCTGCGCAAGGCCGACGCGGCGATGTACCGGGCCAAGGCGGAGGGGCGCAATACCTGTTGCTTTTTCTCCGCCGAGATCGATACGGCCTCGCTCGGCGAACTGCTGCTGGAGAGCGAGCTATACGGCGCCCTTGGCCGTGGCGAATTGCTGCTGCACTACCAGCCCAAGATCGATGCGGCGAGCGGGCGACTGGTCGGCATCGAGGCGCTGATGCGCTGGCAGCACCCAACGCGCGGCATGGTGCCGCCCAGTATCTTCATCCCGATCGCCGAGGCCAACGGTCTGATCCATAGCCTGGGCGAATGGGCGATCCGCACCGTCTGCGCCCAGCAGCGATCCTGGCTGGACGCCGGCCTGGCGACGGTGCCGGTGGCGGTCAACATCTCGGCGCAGCAGTTTGCCCAGCAAGACCTGCCGCAAATCGTCGCCGGCGCGCTTGCCGAATACGCCCTGCCGGCGCACCTGCTTGAACTGGAACTGACCGAGTCGCTGCTGATGCGCAATGCCGGGCGTGCCGCCGAAGTGCTGGATACCCTGCGCCGGCTCAACATCAAGGTGGCGATTGACGATTTCGGTACCGGCTATTCCTCGCTCAGTTACCTCAAGCAGTTTCCGGTGCAGGTGCTGAAGATCGACCGCGCCTTCATCTGCGAAATCGACGAAACCGGCGAGCGGGTCAAGCTCGCCTCGGCCATCATCGCCATGGCCCACGAGCTTGATCTGGCGGTGGTCGCCGAGGGCGTCGAGACAACCCTCCAGCGCGACTACCTGCGCCGCCACGGCTGCGATCAATTCCAGGGCTACCTGTTCGGTCACCCCATGTCCGCCGCCGAACTGGCCAAACGGCTGGCCGCCGGCTGCTGTAGAGAGGGGGAACAGGCCAATGTGCCGACCTGAATTTTTGGCGTCCCGCCCCCACCTTAACCCCAATACTTGTCACTTAAGAATCTGAATCCTCTCATTGATGATGATTGGTGGTTGCGGCGAGGGGTGGCGAGGTCGAAGTGGCCATTTGCTCAT
>WQUQ01000225.1 GCA_009782025.1 Desulfobulbus sp.
GTGATGAAGGTGCCGCGCGATTTCGACATCTTGGCCCCGTCCACGGTCAAAAAGCCGTGGGCGAAAATCTTGCTCGGCGTGCGGTAGCCGGCGTGGGCCAGTTCGGCCGGCCAGAACAGGGCGTGGAAATAAAGGATGTCCTTGCCGATGAAGTGATACAGCTCGGTGGTCGAATCGGGTTTGAAGAATTCGTCGAAATCGAGGCCCTCACGGGCGCACAGATTCTGGAACGACCCCATGTAACCGATCGGCGCATCCAGCCAGACGTAGAAATACTTGCCCGGCGCATCGGGAATCTCGAAGCCGAAATAGGGCGCGTCGCGCGAAATGTCCCAGTCGGTCAGCTTGTTTTCGCCCGGCTCGCCCAGCCATTCCTGCATCTTGTTGGCCGCTTCTGCTTGCAGCGCGCCGTTGTCGCGGCTGGTGTAGCGGCGCAGAAAAGCCTCGCAGCGCGGGTCGGAGAGTTTGAAGAAGTAATGCTCGGAATGGCGCAATTCCGGCTTGGCCCCGGACACCGCCGAATACGGTTCGATCAGATCGGTCGGCGCATAAGCCGCGCCGCAGGCTTCGCAGTTGTCGCCGTACTGGTCTTTGGCGCGGCACTTCGGGCATTCGCCCTTGATGAAGCGGTCGGGCAGGAACATCTGCTTGACCGGGTCGTAATACTGCTCGATGGTGCGCGTCTCGATCAGGCCGGCGGCGCGCAGACGGCGATAAATCTCGTTGGCGTAGTGGCCCGTCGCGGCGGAATGGGTGCTGTCGTAATTGTCGAAAGCGACGCCGAAGCCGGCGAAATCGCGGGCGTGCTCGCCATGCACGCGGGCGATCAGTTGTTCCGGCGTGATGCCCTCCTTCTCGGCGCGCAGCATGATCGGCGTACCGTGCGTGTCGTCGGCGCAGACGTACCAGCATTCGTTGCCGGCCATTTTCTGATAGCGCACCCAGATGTCGGTCTGGATGTATTCGACCAGGTGCCCGAGGTGGATTGCGCCGTTGGCATACGGCAGGGCGGAAGTGACGAGAATTTTGCGCGGCATGACGAAAGCGGAGGAAAGAATAGCCGTACATTCTACCGTTGTCTGATGATCGCTGGCCTTGAAAAGCTTGATGAAATGCCTATGATGGTGTTTTTTTGCTCTATCATTAAAGCGTGAACGGAAAACAAGTCATTGCCCAGCTCAAAGCCGCCGGTTGGCAGTTGGATCGTGTCAACGGCAGCCACCATGTCATGGTGAAAGATGGCGTGGCGGTGCCCGTTCCCGTGCATGGAACCCGTGACCTTGGCGCCGGGCTGTTGGCGGCCATTGCGCGCCAGTCCGGCGTCAAATTCAAGTGAGGCCAGAAAATGGAAATCTTGTATCCGGCGCTCATTGAGCGCGAAGAGGGCGGGGCGGTTTTTGTGCGCTTCGTCGATTTGCCAGACACCTTTACCGAGGGCCAGACGATGGAGGAGGCGCTATTCAACGCGTCTGAAGTGTTGTCGGTCATGTTGGCCTGGCGGCTGGATAACGGCCAGGAAATACCGGCTCCGAGCCACGATAGGGCTGACGCCAGCTACATCGCGCCAGATGCCAAAACACAGGCCGCGCTCCTGTTGCGTCAGGCACGAGGCGAGCGCACCTATGCGGAATTGGCGCGCGCGCTGGAAACCTCCTGGGATGTCGCCAAACGACTGGAGGACCCGAAGCACTGGCCGACGCTGCGGGCGCTTGATCGAGCTGCCGCCGCTCTCGGCAAACGCCTGGTGCTGTCTTTGGAGTAATCCGCTACCGTCGCTGGCCTCAATGTTGATTTTCACCGGCAACATGCCTGAATTTTGCGCAATTTATTCCATTTTTAAATCAGCCGAGCACGCGAAGGCGAAGCGCGGACAGTGCGGTTGCACGGCAAGCGAAGCCGACGATCGGTTGATTTGGAAGTGGAATTACCTGGGCAAACCGGGTTTGGACGTTTGGATGCAGCCGCCACCGGCTGCATCTGATGACAAAGGAATTGTAGTTGCCCACCGCTAACCCCCTGCTCTCCGTCACCGATCTCCGCCTCGGTTTCCGCACCGGGAAAGCGATGCTGGCGGCGGTCGACGGTATTTCCTTCGCCATCGCCGGCGGTGAAACCTTCGCCCTGCTCGGCGAATCGGGTTGCGGCAAATCGGTGACGGCGCAGGGCATTCTGCGTCTGCTGCCGAATGCTGGGCAGGTGCTCGGCGGTTCGGTGCGGTTCAAGGGCGAGGAACTGCTGGCGCTGCCGGAAGCGGCCATGCGCGGCTGGCGCGGCGGGCGCATCGCCATGATTTTTCAGGAGCCGGCGACCAGCCTGAACCCGGTGCTGACCGTCGGCCGCCAGATCGGCGAGGTGCTCGAACGCCACCGCGCCTTGAAGGGCGAGCCGGCGCGGCGGCGCATGATCGAGTTGCTGCGTCAGGTCGGCATCGCCGACCCGGAGCGGCGGCTCGACGAATATCCCTTCCAGCTTTCCGGCGGCATGAAGCAGCGGGTGATGATCGCCATTGCTCTCGCTGGCGAGCCGGAATTGCTGATCGCCGATGAACCGACCACCGCCCTCGACGTGACCGTGCAGGCGCAGATTCTCGATCTGCTGGCCGGCATCCAGTCTGATCGCGGCATGGGCATGCTGCTGATTACCCACGATCTCGGCGTCGTCGCCCGCATGGCGCACCGCATCGGCGTCATGTACGCCGGCGAACTAGTCGAGGTGGCCGGGCGCGAGGATTTTTTCGGCGCCCCTCGCCACCCTTACACCCAGGCGCTGTTCGCCGCGCTGCCGGAGGTCTCAAGGCGCGGCCACAAGCTGCTCACCATTCCCGGCCAGGTGCCGTCGCTGGCGGCGATGCCGGCCGGCTGCCGCTTCGCCGAGCGCTGCCCGCAGGTGATGGCGATTTGCCGTGAGCAATCGCCGGATTGGCGTCCGGTAGCCGACAGGCATCAGGTGCGCTGCCATTGGCAGGGGACGGCGAACGTGACAACGCCGCTGGAGTCGGTGGCGGAGGCGGCGGAAGCGGTGGCGAAAGGCCGCGCCGCCTTCCTCGAAGTCGCCGGGCTGAAGGTGCATTTCCCCATCCGCAAGGGCATCCTGCAACGCACGGTCGGCCATGTGCGGGCGGTCGACGGCGTTTCGCTCGCCATTGCGCCGGGACGCACGCTGGCCCTGGTTGGCGAGTCGGGTTGCGGCAAGACGACGGTCGGCAAGGCGCTGCTGCAACTGATTGCGCCGAGCGCCGGCAGCGTCCTGTTGGCCGGCGCGGAACTGGTCGGCTTGCGCGGCCGGCGCTTGCGCGCCGCCCGGCGGCAGATGCAGATGGTATTTCAGGACCCGTTCGCCTCGCTCAATCCGCGCCTGCGCGTCGGCGAAATCATCGCCGAGGGCATGGCCGCGCTCGGGCTGGGGGCGGAGCGAAGCGCGGCCCCGGCGGCGCGGGCGGCTGCGGTGAGCGCGCTGTTGCGGCAAGTGGGCCTGCCGGCGGAGGCCGCCGAACGCTTCCCGCATGAATTTTCCGGCGGCCAGCGCCAGCGCGTCGCCATCGCCCGGGCGCTGGCCGTGCAGCCGCAATTGTTGATCTGCGACGAACCGACCTCGGCGCTCGATGTTTCGGTGCAGGCGCAAATCCTCAATTTGCTGAAAACCCTGCAAGCCGATCTCGGCGTCGCCTACCTGTTCATCACGCACAACTTCGCCGTGGTCGAGTACCTGGCGCACGACGTGGCAGTGATGTATCTGGGGCGCATCGTCGAACAAGGCCGCGCCGAGGAGGTATTGGGCGCGCCCCTGCATCCCTACACCCAGGCGCTGCTGTCGGCGGTGCCCGCGCCGCGTCTGGAAGACGGCAGAGAGCGCATCCGCCTGGCCGGAGAAACGCCATCGCCGGCCAAACCGCCCGCCGGTTGCCACTTCCATCCGCGTTGTCCCAAAGCCACCGATCTGTGCCGGCAAACCTGGCCGGAAACGACGGCGATTTCAGCGACGCATCGCGTTGCCTGCCATTGGCCAGGGCGTTATTGATCCGGCAATTAAGTGTTGTCATTCTGCGCGGAGCGAAGCGTGTCATGCTGCGCGAAGTCGCAGTACGCAGAATCCACAAGCCGCATGGATGCTG
>WQUQ01000226.1 GCA_009782025.1 Desulfobulbus sp.
GTGACCGGCATCCCCTCGGCAAGATAACGCGCAGGCTTTCCTGCCGCTATCTCGCTGAACACGAGAGGCGGCAACATGTCGTGGCATTTCGCCGCGCACAATCCTCCTCAAAGACAAAGAATGGCTGGCCGCCTTGCGGCGGTCGGCTGTGAACATCGCTTGCCGTCATCGGTTTGTCATGGGCATTGGCTACGCTGCCCTGTGGCGGACCGGGTACAGGTCAAGGCTCCGTCTCGATGCAAAAGGAGAATGTTGTGCGCATTGCCTGTTTTCAACGCCCCGGCCGCTTCGGCGCGGCCTGGCCGCCGCTCCGCCTGGCCTTGCTCGGCGCGGCCCTGCTGGCGGCCCATGTGACCCATGAGGTCCGCGCGGCGCGCCCGATGCTGACCGATGACGCCCGCATCACCGATGCCAAGGCTTGCCAGCTTGAAACCTGGGTCATGCGCTATCCGGGCAGAAGCGAAACCTGGGCGCTCCCCGCCTGCAATTTCACCGGCAATCTGGAACTGACCGTGGGCGGCGCCATCGCCCGTGAAGCGGGTCGTACCCGGACCGCCGATGCCGTGGTGCAGGGCAAGACCCTGTTCAAGACGATGGCGCCGAACGGCTGGGGCGTCGGCCTGACCGCGGGCACGGCAGGCCATCCGCAAGCTGACGCCCGCGACTGGTACGCCTATGTGCCGGCCAGCTTCTCGTTCAACGACGATGCCGTGGTGGTTCATGGTAATCTGGGCTGGCTGCGCGACGGCACAATCCGGCGCGACCGTCTGACCTGGGGTCTGGGCAGCGAGACCCGGCTTGCCGAAAACACCTGGCTGATCGCCGAAACCTTTGGCCAGAACCAGGGCAAGCCTTTTCATCAACTCGGCCTGCGTCATTGGCTGGCGCCGGATCGTATCCAGATCGATGCGACGTATGGCAACCGCAATGGCAGCGGCAGCGGCGAGCGGTGGTTTTCCATTGGCTTGCGCCTGCTCTCGTTGCCGTTCCTGCCGTAAGTCACGCTATTGTCATGGCGTCTTGTTAAACTATGTCGACCCAGAACCTTCGCCGCCTGCCTGATTCCATTTCCAAATCAACCGATCGTCGGCTTCGCTTGCCGTGCAACCGCACTGTCTCTCGCTTCGCCTTCGCGTGCTCGGCTGATTTAAAAATGGAATGAGCACGCTTGCAATAGCGTGAAACGGACAGGCGGCACCGGAGAACCCTATGAGCCTCACGCATCTGAAAGAATTTTTCGCGGGTTTTTTGCGTACCCGTCACATTGCCCGGCACTTCCGCCGCCTGGCGCTGCTCGACACCCTGGCGCAAACCAATGTCAGCCGCGAACTGCCGGCGGAGTTGAGCAAGCATCTGGTCGCCGCCGCGATCAGCGACCCGGCGGCGTTGCTGACGCAACTCGATAGCCATGCCGAGGGCCTGAGCGAAGCCCAGGCGGAAGCTGTCCGCGAGCGCGTCGGCTTCAACGAGGTCGATCATGAAAAACCGTTGTCATGGCGACAGCATTTGTGGCTGTCGTACCGCAATCCCTTCAATCTGCTATTGACGCTGCTGGCGGTGATTTCGTATGTCACCGAGGACATCACGGCGACCGCCGTCATCAGCACCATGGTGGTGCTGTCGACGCTGCTGCGCTTCTGGCAGGAGGCCAAGGCCAACAAGGCCGCCGATGCGCTGAAGGCGATGGTGAGCAACACCGCGACGGTGATTCGCCGCGACGCGCCGGAAGATGCCGCGCCGATCTCCGAGCCTTATTCCGCCATGCGCATCCCTGCCAAAGCCGCGCGGCGGGTCGAGGCGCCGATCAAGCTCCTGGTTCCGGGCGACGTGATCGTGCTGTCGGCGGGCGACATGATCCCGGCGGATTGCCGCGCCTTGAGCGCCAAGGATCTGTTTGTGGCGCAGGCCGCGATGACGGGCGAATCGATGCCGGTGGAAAAATTTGCCACGCAGCGCGACGCCGGCGCGATCAACCCGCTGGAACTGGACAATATCCTGTTCATGGGCACCAACGTGGTTTCCGGCTCAGCCACGGCGGTCGTGCTCGGCACCGGCAACGCCACCTATTTCGGGGCGCTGGCCAGCCGCGTCACGGCCACTGACCGCGCGCCGACGGCCTTCCAGTCCGGTGTCAACAAGGTGAGCTGGCTGCTCATCCGCTTCATGCTGGTGATGGTGCCGCTGGTGCTGCTCATCAACGGTTTTACCAAGAGCGACTGGATGGAGGCGCTCTTGTTCGCACTCTCCATCGCCGTCGGCCTGACGCCGGAAATGCTGCCGATGATCGTCACGTCCACCTTGGCCAAAGGCGCGGTGGTGATGTCGCGGCGCAAGGTCATCGTCAAGCGCCTCGATGCGATCCAGAATTTCGGCGCGATGGATGTGCTGTGCACCGACAAGACCGGCACGCTGACGCAGGACAGGATTTTTCTCGCGCGCCACGTCGATGTCTGGGGCGAGGAATCGGAAGAGGTACTGGAGATGGCCTGGCTCAACAGCTACTACCAGACCGGCTTGAAGAACCTGCTGGATGTGGCCGTGCTGGAACACGCCGAGGTGGACCGCGAACTGGAGCCGGCGAGAAACTTCCGCAAGGTCGATGAAATCCCGTTCGACTTCAATCGCCGCCGCATGTCGGTGGTGGTCAGCGAACGCGAGGATCACCATGAACTGATCTGCAAGGGGGCGGTCGAGGAAATCCTCAGCGTCTGTACGCAAGCGCGTCACGGCGAGCAAACCGGGCCGCTGACGCCCGGGTTGCTGGAGCGGATTCGCCAGGTCACGGACGATCTCAATGAAGAAGGTCTGCGCGTGGTGGCAGTGGCGATGAAGGAGGTGCCGCCGACCCAGGAGGTCTATGGCGTCGCCGACGAGCGCGAGCTGACCCTGATCGGTTACGTCGCCTTCCTCGACCCGCCGAAGGAATCGACCGCCCCGGCCCTGCAGGCGCTGGCCGAACACGGCGTGGCGGTCAAGGTGCTGACCGGCGACAACGAACGGGTGACGGCCAAGATTTGCCGCGAGGTGGGGCTGGAGCAAAAGGGCATCCTGCTCGGCAGCGATGTCGAGCGCATGAGCAACCAGGAACTGGCCGCAGCGGTCGAATCGAACAACGTGTTCGCCAAGCTGACTCCGGTGCACAAAGAACGCATCGTCGGCCTTTTGAAAGCCAACGGCCACGTGGTTGGCTTCATGGGCGACGGCATCAACGACGCGCCGGCGCTGCGCACCGCCGACATCGGCATCTCGGTGGACACTGCGGTGGACATCGCCAAGGAAGCCGCCGACATCATCCTGCTGGAAAAGAGCCTGATGGTGCTCGAAGAAGGCGTGCTGGAAGGCCGCCGCACCTTCGCCAACATGCTCAAGTACATCAAGATGACGGCCAGTTCCAACTTCGGCAACGTTTTCTCGGTGCTGGTGGCCTCGGCCTTCATCCCCTTCCTGCCGATGCTGCCGATGCACCTCCTGGTGCAGAACCTGCTGTACGACATCTCGCAGATCGCCATCCCCTTCGACAACGTCGATGACGAACTGCTGACCCGCCCGCAACGCTGGCAGCCGGCTGACGTGGGGCGTTTCATGGTGTTCTTCGGGCCGATCAGTTCGCTGTTCGACATCACCACCTTCGCCATGATGTGGTTCGTGTTCGGTGCCAATACCCCGGAAAAGCAGACCCTGTTCCAGTCCGGCTGGTTCATCGTCGGCCTCCTGACGCAGACCCTGATCGTGCACATGATCCGCACGCCGAAACTGCCGTTCATCCAGAGCCAGGCGTCAACCCCGCTGCTGCTGATGACGGCGGCGATCATGGCCATCGGTATTTTCCTGCCGATGGGGCCACTGGCGCACTATTTCAAGCTGCAAGCGCTGCCGCCGCTGTATTTCGTGTTCCTGCCGCTGATTCTGCTCGCCTACATGGGTCTGACCCAGGCCATGAAGGGTTTCTACTTCCGCCGCTACGGCTGGCAGTGAGGAGACGGGCTGGGATGTCGTTGCGGCCGTACCGGGGCTATAGAGCCGGCCATTAAGCATTGACATTTCCGCCGTCATTGCGAGGGGCGAAGCCCCGTGGCAATCCAGGCAGCGGTCTGGATTGCCACGGGGCTT
>WQUQ01000227.1 GCA_009782025.1 Desulfobulbus sp.
AAAGCCGTTTTCCGGCTGTCGCGCGGCGTCATGCGCGGCATGATGAAGGCGCGCTTTGGCCGCATCGTCAATATTTCCTCGGTCGTCGGCTATTCCGGCAATGCCGGCCAGGCCAACTACTGCGCCGCCAAGGCCGGCGTCGCCGGCCTCTCCCGCTCGCTGGCCCGCGAACTGGGCAGCCGCAACATCACGGTGAACTGCGTCGCGCCCGGCTTCATCGCCACCGACATGACGCAGGCGCTCTCCGAGGAGCAGCGGGAAGCCATGCTGGCCGCCATTCCGCTGGCCCGCGCCGGCACGCCGGAGGATGTGGCCGGGGCCGTCGGTTTTCTCGTTTCGCCTGCCGCTTCCTATGTCACCGGCACCACGGTGCATGTCAATGGCGGCATGTTCATGGATTGATTTCACCCACGCTACCGCTTTTGGTAGAATTGCAGCGTTTTTTTCGTACCCCCGAGGGGAAGGAGTTTTTCTAATGGATAACATCGTAGAGCGCGTCAAGAAAATCGTCGCCGAACAACTGGGCGTGAATGAAGCGGACATCAAGAACGAGTCCTCCTTCGTGGATGATCTGGGCGCTGATTCCCTGGACACCGTCGAGCTGGTCATGGCCCTGGAAGAAGAATTCGAGTGCGAAATTCCCGACGACCAGGCCGAGAAGATCACCACGGTCCAGCAGGCCGTCGATTACATCCTCGCCAACAAAAAATAATTCCGTTTCTGAATCAGCCGAGTACGCGAAGGCGAAGCGAGAGACAGTACGGTTGTACGGCAAGCGAAGCCGACAAAGTAGTCGGCTGATTTGGAAATGGAATAAGCCCATCCCGGTTCACCCAGGCAAGGCCGGCCCTCATGGCCGGCCTTGCCGCATTTGCCTTCGGAGTGCATCTTGGCACGTCGCAGAGTCGTCATCACCGGCCTCGGTCTCATTTCCCCGGTCGGCAACAGCGTCGAGGAAGGCTGGCGGAATATCGTCGCCGGCGTTTCCGGCATCGCCCCCATCACCCGTTTCGATGCCTCCAGTTTTCCGGCCCGCTTTGCCGGCGAAGTGAGGAATTTCGATGTCACCCAATACATCTCGGCCAAGGACGCGCGCCGGATGGACAAGTTCATCCATTACGGCCTGGCCGCCGGCATGCAGGCCGTGCGCGACGCCGGTCTGGACAAGGAAGGCGCGGCCGACCCCGAGCGCGTCGGCGTCGCCATCGGTTCCGGCATCGGCGGCCTGCCGCTGATCGAGGAAACCAAGGATGAAATCAACGCGGCCGGCGTGCGCAAGGTTTCGCCCTTCTTCATCCCCGGTTCCATCATCAACATGATTTCCGGCAACCTGTCGATCGAATACGGCTTCAAGGGGCCGAACCTGGCCATCGTCACCGCCTGCACCACCGGCACCCATTCGATTGGCGACGCCGCGCGCCTCATCGAATATGGCGACGCCGACGTGATGATTGCCGGCGGCGCTGAATCGACGGTTTCGCCGCTCGGCATGGGCGGCTTCTGCGCCGCCCGCGCGCTATCCACCCGCAACGACGACCCGGCCACCGCCAGCCGCCCGTGGGACAAGGATCGCGACGGTTTCGTGCTGGGCGAGGGCGCCGGCGTCCTGGTGCTTGAGGAATACGAGCACGCCAAGGCGCGCGGCGCCAGGATCTATGCCGAGATCATCGGCTACGGCATGAGCGCCGACGCCTACCATATCACCGCGCCGAACATGGACGGCCCGCGCCGCTCGATGGTCAATGCGCTGAAAAACGCCGGCGTCTCGCCCGCCGACGTGCAGTACGTCAACGCCCACGGCACTTCGACGCCGCTCGGCGACAAGAACGAATCGGACGCCATCAAGGCCGCTTTTGGCGACGCCGCCCGCGATGTCGTCGTCAGTTCGACCAAGTCGATGACCGGCCACCTGCTCGGCGGCGCCGGCGGCGTCGAGTCGCTCTTCACGGTGCTGGCCGTGCATCACCAGATCGCGCCGCCGACCATCAACATCTTCAACCCGGATCCCGAATGCGACCTGGATTACTGCGCCAACACGGCGCGGCCGATGAAGATCGAGGTGGCGCTGAAAAACAACTTCGGCTTCGGCGGCACCAACGGCTCGCTGGTTTTCAAGCGCGTCTGAGCTTCTTGCCGGAACAGGAACGGTGCGGTTTCCGATCACCATCGGACTGCGCCGTTCCCGTTTGCCGGAAGCGGTTTTGCTGGCGCTGGCCCTGCTCGCCAGCCTGGCCGCGCTGTTTTTCCCTCGCCCGTGGCCGCTGCGAGCGGCCTTGCTGCTGGCGATCTGGACTATCGTCAGCCGCGCCAGGCCGCGCCTGGCCCCGCCGCTGGCGGCGCTGCGCCTCGAAACGGATGGCAGCATTCAGGTTGCCGGCGCCGGGCAGGATTTTCTGCCGGCAACGATCCTGCCGGGGGCGACGGTTCACCCCTGGCTGACCGTGCTGCGCCTCGAATTGGCCGACGGCAGACGCTGCGTCCTGCTGCTCACGGCCGGCACAATGAATCCCGACGAATTTCGCCGCTTGCGGGTATTTTTACGCTGGCGGGCCGGTTGATTGGATTGACTAATATAGGCAATAGGTATAAAAACGAACCATAAAATGGCCTCATCGAGGTCGGTCAGGGAAGAGTTCAGCGCCATGGCGTTCACCATACATTCATCTGAATGCAATCCACGGGCAGCAAGCAAGCAAGCAAGCAAGCAAGCAAGCAACTGACCGCTTCGGTACAAAAAGTTCCCTTTGTTTCACCCTGATTGCCCACATGCTGAAAAACCGCGTGCGCGTTTTGCTTGGCGTCTGTTTGTCGTTGCGCGATCCTGTTTGCTCCGATATTGCGTCGTCGCAATGGCAATCATGAGGAGAAATGCGATGCGCCTCCTTTCCTGCTTGCTCCTCTGTGCTTTGAGCGTCGGCGTTTCCGCCGAGACTTACCGCTGGACCGATTCATCAGGCCACGTCAATACGTCAGCAAACAAAACCAGCAGCGGCAAAGGCATAACGCCAACGCCTGCTCCGAAGCCGACTCCCGCGCTGACACCAGCGGAACCGCCAGAAACCAGCGGGGACGCCAATCCCGGTGACACAGGCAGCAAGGCTGATGGCAAGCCCGTCTCGCACTGGGCACCGCAAGTCACCGATACGTGGCAGTTGCAGCTCCAGGGCAGGCCGAATACGAGCTACAACGTTGCGGTTTTTGAATTCGACATGTTCGATACGCCCGCGGCGACCATCGCGGCGCTGAAAGCGCAGGGCAAGCATGTGGTCTGCTATTTCTCGGCAGGCAGCGGTGAGGACTGGCGTCCCGATTTCAGCAAGTTCAAGACCCAGGATCTCGGCAAGCCGTTGCAAGGCTGGGCCGGTGAAAACTGGCTCGACACGCGTTCGGCCAATGTCCGCGCGATCATGTCGGCGCGCATGGACTTGGCAAAGTCGAAGGGTTGCGATGGCGTCGATACCGACAACGTCGATGGCTATACGAACGATACGGGCTTGCCGCTGAGCGCCGCTACCCAACTCGACTACAACCGCTTTCTGGCAAGCGAGGCTCATGCCCGCGGGCTGGCGATCGGACTCAAGAACAATGTCGAGCAGGTTGCGCAACTGGCGTCCGACTTCGATTTCGCTACCAACGAATCGTGTTTCAGGTACAAGGAATGCGCGGCTTATGCGGCGTTTACCAAACAAGGCAAGCCCGTGTTCCAGGTTGAGTACGAGTCCAAATACAAGGATATTGTCGCGCGCACGGCGCTTTGTACGTCCGCGCGCTCGCAAAATTTGCGCACGTTGGTATTGCCGCAGGCTCTCGATGACAGTTTCCGCTATAGCTGCGATTGAGCGGCTTTACCGGCGCGATATGATGGATGAATTATATAAAGGGGTGGATCAAATGCTTACAATGCGTTCCTCATTACTTGCACTGAGTCTGGCGCTCGCCCTGAGCGCCGGCGCTTCGGCCGAAACCTATCGTTGGATCGATTCATCAGGCCAAGCCAACGTTGCCGACACGCTGCCATCGGGCAATGTCAAGAATCTCCGTGCTACCAGCAGGGACAACGACAGGCAGTCCAGCAACAGCAAAGGCACAACGCCAACGCCAACG
>WQUQ01000228.1 GCA_009782025.1 Desulfobulbus sp.
ATCACCTTCACGGTCAACGGCCCGGAGGCGGATCTGCGCGGTCGCCTCAAAGCGCCCGCGCCCAATACCGGGCAACCGCTGTACGTGGCCGAGGGGTTGAAAACCGGCCGCGTCATGGTCAAGGATGAAAACCTGTGCCTGCACTGCGGCCTGTGCGCCGAACGTTGTCCCACCGGCGCCTGGGATATGCAGAAAGTCGTCTTTCACGTCGCCCGCGCCGGGGCGGAGGGCCATGCGCTATGAACGCCAATCATCCGATTCGCCGCACCAATGATTTCGTCGTCAAGTTTGCCAATATCAATGGCTCCGGCTCGGCCTCGGCCAACGAACTGTTCGCCCGCGCCATCTTGCGCATGGGCGTTCCCGTGTCGCCGCGCAACATCTTTCCCTCCAACATCCAGGGCATGCCGACCTGGTATGAATTGCGCGTCTCCGCTGCCGGCTGGCTCGGGCGGCGCGGTGACTGCGATCTGATGGTGGCGCTCAATCCGCAGACCTGGGAGCGGGACGTGGCCGAACTGTCGGCCGGCGGCTACCTGGTCTACGACTCCACCCGCACCCTGTCGCGCGCCGCCTTCCGCGAGGACATCACGGTGCTCGGCATCCCCCTGACGGAAATCTGCAACCGGGAATTCACCGACAACCGCCAGCGGCAACTGGTCAAGAACATCATGTATGTCGGCGCGCTGGCGGCCCTGATGGATATGGAACTGCCGGTGGTCGAACAACTGCTGGCCGAGCAGTACAAAGGCAAGGGCAAGCTCATCGAAGCCAACGTCCAGGCCGCCCGCCTCGGTTATGACTATGCCAGGGAACATTTCGCCTGCCCCATCGGCCTCAGGGTCGAACGCAGCAATGCGGTGGGCGAGCGCATCTTCATCGACGGCAACAGCGCCTGCGGCCTGGGCGCGGTCTTTGGCGGCGCGACGGTCGCCGGCTGGTACCCGATCACGCCCTCCACGTCGGTGATCGAGAGTTTTGGCAGTTTCTGCCGCAAGTACCGCACCGACCCGGAGAGCGGCGCTGGTCGCTACGCCATCGTCCAGGCCGAGGACGAACTGGCCTCCATCGGCATGGTCATCGGCGCCTCCTGGAACGGCGCGCGGGCCTTTACCGCCACCTCCGGCCCCGGCATCTCGCTGATGCAGGAATTCTTCGGCCTGGCCTATTTCGCCGAGATTCCGGCGGTCATTTTCGACGTGCAGCGCGGCGGCCCTTCGACCGGCATGCCGACCCGCACCCAGCAGTCCGACCTGCTGGCCTGCGCCTACGCCTCTCACGGCGATACCCGCCACGTCCTGCTGTTCCCGGAAGACCCCTACGAATGCTTCACCTTCGGCGCGCTGGCCTTCGATCTGGCGGAGCGGCTGCAAACCCCGATCTTCGTTCTCCTCGATCTCGACATCGGCATGAACGAGCGCCTGTGCCAGCCCTTCGACTGGGATGACAGCCGCCGCTACGACCGGGGCAAAATCCGCACGGCGGAAGACCTCGACGCCGACAAAATCTTCGGCCGCTACCTCGATGTCGATGGCGATGGCATTCCCTACCGCACCATTCCCGGCACCCATCCGACCAAGGGCGCTTTCTTCACCCGCGGCACCACGCGCAACGCTTACGCCAAATACAGCGAAGCCGGCAGCGACTACGTGTACAACATGGAACGCCTGCGCCGCAAACTCGATACCGCCGGTCGCCTGGTCCCGGCCCCGGCGCTGAAGAAGGCGGCGCATCCCACCCGTCACGGCGTCATTCATTACGGTTCCACCAGCCCGGCCATGGCCGAGGCGACGGCCCTGATGGAAGACCAGGGCCTCTACCTGGATACCCTGCGGGTGCGCGGATTTCCCTTCTCCGCCGAAGTTTATGACTTCATCAACGAGCATGAGACGGTGTGCGTGGTCGAGCAGAACGAGAGCGGCCAGTTGCGCACCCTGCTGGTCAACGAGGGCGACATCAATCCGAAAAAACTCATCAAGGTGCTCCATTACGACGGCACGCCCATTACCGCCCATTTCATTGCCGAGCGCATCGCCAAGTTGCTGACCGAGCACAAGGTCAAGCCCATCACCACCTCCCTGAGCAAGGCACTGCCATGACCTATCTCGCCAAACCCAAACTGCTGCGCCCGGACGTACCGAGAAACGCCCTGGGCTACACCCGGCGCGATTACGAGGGCGCCATCTCGACCCTGTGCGCCGGCTGCGGCCACGATTCCATCAGCGCCGCCATCGTCCATGCCTGCTACGACCTCGACATCGAGCCGCACCGGGTGGCCAAGCTCTCGGGCATCGGCTGTTCCTCCAAGACCCCGGACTATTTCCTCGGCAATTCCCACGGCTTCAACAGCGTGCATGGACGCATGCCCTCGGTGCTGACCGGTGCCGCGCTCGCCAACCGGGAACTCATCTACCTCGGCATTTCCGGCGACGGCGACTCGGCCTCCATCGGCATCGGCCAGTTCGCCCACGCCATGCGGCGCGGGGTGAATATGACCTACATCTGCGAGAACAACGGCGTCTACGGCCTGACCAAGGGCCAGTTCTCGGCCACCACCGACAAAGGCTCCAAAAACAAGCGCGGCGTCGCCAACAACGATAGCCCCATCGACCTCGTCGCCCTGGCCCTGCAACTGGGTGCGACCTACGTCGCCCGCAGCTTCTCCGGCGACAAGGAGCAACTGATCCCCCTCATCAAGGGCGCTTTGCGCCATCAGGGGCCGGCCCTGATCGACGTGCTCAGCCCCTGCGTCACCTTCAACAACCACGCCGGCTCGACCAAGAGCTACGACTACGTGCGCGAACACAACGAAGCGGTCAACCGCATCGAAATTCTCCAGCCGCGGGAACCGATCGAAACCTCCTACCCGCCCGGCTCCCTGCGCCAGGTCGTGCAGCATGATGGCAGCATCCTGCAACTGCGCAAGCTGGCCGTCGACTACGATCCATCCGACCGCATCGGCGCCATGAATTATTTGCAAGAGCGCAAGGCTCTCGGCGAAATCGTCACCGGTCTCTTGTATGTGGCGGAGGATGCCGAGGATCTGCACCGCCACCTGAACACCGTCACGACGCCCCTGAATCGCCTGGGCGACGCCGAGCTATGCCCTGGCAGCGCCGCGCTGGCCGCCTTCAATGCCGCCTTGCGCTGAGGGCGGCCGCCTCAACGGCAAGGTCGCTCTGATTACCGGCGCGGCGGGCGGCATCGGCTTCGCCACCGCCCAACGCTTCGCTGCGGAAGGCGCGACCGTGGTGCTCGCCGACATTGACGGCGAACGCCTCGCCATGCAGACCCGGCAACTCGCCGCCGCTGGTCTGGCGGTTGCGGCGATGCCTCACAATGTCACCGCCGAGTCCGCCTGGGACAAGATCGTGGCCGAGATCCTCGGCCGCTATGGCCGCCTCGATGCGCTGGTGAACAACGCCGGCATCACCCGGCGCGGCAGCGCCGAGGAGGCGAGCCTGGAAGATTGGCGTCAAACCCTGGCGGTCAATCTGGATGGCGTTTTTCTCGGCACCCGCAAGGGCATCGAGGCCATGAAAACCAGCGGCGGCGCCATCGTCAACGTCTCATCCATGCTCGGTCTGGTGGGCAATCCGAGTTCAGCAGCCTACTGCGCCAGCAAGGGCGGCGTGCGCAATTTCACCAAGGCGGCCGCTCTCCACTGCGCTGACCGAGGCTATCCGCTACGCATCAATTCCGTCCATCCGGGTTATGTCGAGACGCCGATGCTGCGAGGCGCTGGAGAGTCACACCCGCGTGAAACGGTCGATGTCTATGAAGCGCGCCTGCTGAGCCGGGTGCCGATGAAGCGCTTCGCCCGGCCGGAAGAAATCGCCAGCGCCATCCTGTTTCTGGCCTCGGACGACGCCAGCTACATGACTGGCGCCGAACTGGTGGTAGACGGCGGCGTCACCGCCCATTGATCTTTTTATCAGAGCGGTAAGGGCGGTTGTTTTCGCATGGAAAGTCAGGCATAGTTAAAAACAATTTTGATTTCCATCTCCAAGGTTGAAACCACCGGCTTTAGCCGGTCAGCTTTAGCGCCGCTGTCTTTGGCGGCGGTTGATGCTCCACTGACGGTTGATGGGG
>WQUQ01000229.1 GCA_009782025.1 Desulfobulbus sp.
CAGCATCCATGCGGCTCGTGGATTCTGCGTACTGCGACTTCGCGCAGCATGACACGCTTCGCTCCGCGCAGAATGACAACCCTTGATTGCCGGGTGAATAAAAATGGAATAAACCCCCGCCCATAAAAAAACCCCCGCCGGGGCGGGGGTTTGGGTCTTGGCGCCAGCCCGGCGAAGCGGGATGGCGTTGGCGACAGAAGCGACTCAGAACAGGTCGATGTGCGAGATGATGCTGTTGATCGTGGTCTGGGTCTCGATCACCTTGCCCAGATCGACGTAGCCGATCAGTTGGGCCGTATCAGGCGTCGCGCTCGCGTGCGTATAGGCATCCACGTCGTTACCGACCACCGTCCACAACTCGATCTTGTACAGCGTCGTGGCATCGACGTTGCTGGCCGCCGGCACCGGCTCACGGGTCATGGTGATGTACTTGTCACCCGTCTTGAGCAGGAGGTCGCCAACGACGTTGTTGGCCACAGTGCCCGGCAGATTGGGGGTGTTGATGCCAGCGGTATTGCTGTGCAGGCCGATGATGTCCTGGCTGGTCGTCCAGCCGATCGCAGACTGTACCCAGCCGCCATCCTTGCCGCCAACATCGGGCGTCAGCGTGGTCACGAACAGGGCGCGGGCGTTGTAGGCGGTGAAGTCCAGCCAGTCCTGGTTCCCACCGACGCCACCTTGCGTCATGAAGTTCGTCACCTTGGTCGTGCCGTTGTTGAAGGTGCCGTCCCACTTGATCGTGTCATTGCTGAGAGCGCCGGTCGAGAGCGCGACGACATTGAGGTCGCTGGCGGAGCCGCCGACCATGATGACGTTATCGGCCGTGTGGGCAGAGTCTTGACCCGCGAAGTCAGCACCGCCGCCAGCCTGAGTGTTGGCAAAGGCCGAGGCATAGTTGCTGGTTACCGCCGGGGCGGAGGCATACCAATCGGTGTAGGTGATGGCTCCGACGGTCGCGGGCTGGCCGTAGTCGTTGTAGGCACTGGGTGCCGGGGCGCCGCCCAACAGATCGGTGAGCGAAGCGACACGACCGGCCATCAGATCACCCGCACTCCAGTTGACCGTGGCGTGCTGGGTGTTGAGGCCGGTGAGCGCCGCGTTCCAGCCGGCAATCTCCCCGGCCGACAGCGCCACCGTCGGAATGGCGAACTCGATGCCCAGATCGTTGACATCCACATGCCGGCCATCGGTGAGCGAGGTCACCACCAGGATGTTGGACGGGCCGTCGGTGGCGACGAGGAGCTTGCTGAGCACCGGGTCGCCATTGATGGCGGCCTTGATCGCCTGATTGATCTGGAGATCGTTGACGATGTAGCTGTTCGCCGTGGTCGTCGGGACGCTGATCGGGGCGCTGATGAAGGTGCCCTGGCTCGCCTTCGGCAGGGTATGGTCGGACAGCGACACGTCGTTGTACACCACGCGCAGCTTCAGGCCATAGAGACCGGACATTTCACCTGCCTGCAGGCCGACGGCGCCACCCGCCAGGATGGTGCCATCCTGGACCACGATGCGATTCTGGTTGGCATCGCTCACGAGATCGCTCAGATCACGCTCAGCAGCACTTGGCGTGTTCTGATTCGTGGTATTGAACACCCAGACCGCCTTGTCCGAGGTATGGGCGTCGTTCGTGGTGTTGGCCTTGTTGGCCGTGTCGCCGACGTAGACGGTGTCGTTGCCGCTGCCCATCTTGATCGTCCAGTCGCCGGAACCCAGGACGTTGACGGTGTCGTTGCCGGCGCCCGCGTCGATGAGGAGGTTGGCGTTGATCTTGCTGTTGGCGTACCACGGCGTGGCATCGACCGTCGGATCCGCAAGAACCGGCAGGCCAGTCACCGGATTCAGTTGGGTAATCGCCGTCGTGATCGTGTCGTTGCCAGCGCCGCCGGAGACGGTCAGGATGAAATCCTCACGCGTGGTGGTGCCCGCCGCGGCCAGGTTGGCCGAGGAGATCGCCAGATCCAGCTTGTCGTCACCAGAACCCAGGTTGTAGATGAACTGCACGTTGTCGGCGCCCGCCGGGTTGGGCGCGGCATCCTTCAGGGTCATGTACTTGCCGACCACGTTCTGCGACAGGTAGGCGTTCAGATCCAGGTTGCCCCTGAAGCCCGAGCCATTGACGTAACGCACATCGGTAAAGCCGTAGCCGTTGTACTGCTGCGGGCCGGCGCCGTCGATGTTCTGGTTGGAGTCATAGCCCAGCGGATCGTCGCTGGGGTCAGCCAACTGCGCCATGGGCTTGCCGAACAGGGTGGGCTCGTTGGTGTTGCCCTTGATCGTCAGATCGCCGACGCGCGGACCCTGGTTGGAGCCACGCTCGTAAGCGCCGAGGTATTGGTAGGTGAAACCCGTCTCGTTCACCAGGTTCACCACTTGCAGGGTGTTGTTGGTGGAGGAGACCACTTCGAGCTTGCTGTCGCGCTCAACCGTGATGTCGAACTGCTGCACGCCCTTGGACTTGTCGGTATAGCCCGTAGACAGGCTGCCGATGACCAGATCGCCGCCCATCTCGCCACGACCGACGTAGTCGAGCAGCACGGTGCTGGTGACCAGATCGGTGGCCTGCGTGTTGGCGGCCACTTGACGCGCCATCACGGCGTTGTCCTGCGGCAGACCGCCGGTGGCATTCCAGGCGCCGTTGCCGCCGCCTTCGATGGTATGACCGGTGGACGACAGGGTGATGAAGTAACCGGCGTTGGCGCGGGTCGAGATGGTGTCGTTCGGCAGCCAGAAGGTGGTGTTTTCGGTCAGCGTCACCTTGATGTTGTAGGCGGCCAGAGCCGGATTGGCGGCAATCGCGGCGGCAATGGCGTTAGCCAGATCCTGCGGGGTACCAGCGCCGTCCACCCGGGCAAAGACCACTTCCTTCAGATCGCCATCGATCTTGAAGCGGAGGATGTTGTAGGGGTTGTCGCGCAGGGGCAGGCCATCTTCTTCCATGCCCACCTGATCGAGCACCGCGACATTCAGGGCGCCACTGAAAGAGGTCTGGTTGCGCAGGGAAGACGGGTCGAAATAGACCGCGTAATCGACGTGACCCGGATCGGAATTGCGGAAGGCAATGGTGATGTCCTTGGTGATCTCGTTGTCGGCGATACGGACATCTTCGATCTTGAGGTCAGCGCGGGAATTGTTGCTTTCCCACCACTTGACGCCCTGCATGCGGTCGGCATCGACCGTGGCGCCGTCAACGATGTTGTTGTCGGGACCGACGACGGTGAAACCGTCCTGAACGCGCAGGACGACCTTTTCGATGTTCTTCGTGGTCGCCGCAATCGCGTCGTCACCGCGCATGGTGACATTCAGGGTGTCGTAGCCGCCCTTGCCGTCAAGAATGACGTTGTCCGTGAGATCACCGGTCTGGGCGATGAAGTTGTTATCCTTGTCGGTGCCGCTAATGGTGGGATCCTTGCCGGGGCTGCCAAGATAGATGTTGTCGACGGTAGTGCCAGGGTTAGTGTGGTCGTTGGCATCGATCAGATGCTGCAGGAGATTGCCCAGCGCGGCCTTGGCCGAATCGACGCTAACGGGGTCGGCATTCACAGCCGCCAGCCAGGTCTTGACATCACCCGCCACGCCATTGGCGCCGGAATTTTCGTAAGCGGGCACCGAATTCGAATCCAGCGCAGCAGTAAAGGCCTGGGCAGCGACCGTCTTGTTTTCAACGATGGCCGTGTCCGAGTTCGGCGAGCCGCTGATCGGGTTGAGCGCGGCGTCCAGCACGTTGTAAGCGATGGTGGCCGTGGTCGCATTGCCAATGTCCATCTGGTTAACCCAGAAGTTCAGGCCCGCGGTATCCGGGGCGCGACCCAGCAGGTTCTGGTAAATCTTGGTGACGATCTGGGTATTGCTCAAGCCCGCGAAATCGCTCAGGTACTCGGCCGACTGACCGAATTGGTTCAGAAGATCCTGCATGCCCAGCGTGGTGGTGTTCGTCCAGAACAGCATGCCCTGAGCGTCGGCAGGACGATTGAAAAAGGCAATGTATGCCTGTTGGATTTGTGCGGCGTTCAAAGCCATGGAAAATCTCCTTTTATGGAAAAGAAACAGCAATCTGAGCCATTACGGCATAGGCCATCAGGGCGCGGAACGGATTCTGTGCGAAACGTTCCCGCCCGCAATGTGACAGCTGTCACATTTTGTGATTTTTTTGCCCCTCTGCCCCGGAAAAACAACAGATGCGGCGAGCGGCGCGCCATTTGAAGCCACCGGGCAGGTCTTGACCCGCCAACGAATCAATCAACCTGAAAACCGTAGTTGACCGCTTGTGATCTTTGCGAAATCCGCATGAACACTACCCTTTCCATTGACCCGGCCATTATTGACCCGGCAATCAAATTTGCATGCTCTTTCCGGTGCCGTTGCCCCCACCCTGGCCCTCCCCAGCAAGCAGGGGAGGGAACAAAACCCCTTCCCCCGCTTGGCGGGCGAGAAGGTTGGGACGGGGGGAGCAGCGCCAGATTGTGTAATTCCATTTCTCGTTCGTAACGACAACAAACCGCCGAGAATCGTCATTCTGCGCGGAGCAAAGCGTGTCATGCTTCGCTACGCGCAGAATGACAAACTCCTTAAGTGAACCGTATTGGGTCTTGACCCGCCAGCGAATCAATCAAAGCAAAACCTGGTCGATCAAGGGCTGAATGCCCGCGGCCACCAGGTCATGACTCGGCACATCATAGCCATCCGGCGAACCAATCCCCGCCAGCCAGACTTTGATCTGCTCACCCTGTTGGGCCGTGGCCTGTTCATAGGCCTGTCTCTCCGGCCCGGTATCCAGCGCCAGGGTGAAATCCTGCGCCGCCCAGATTTTGGCCGCCAGCGTGTCGCTGTCACGTCCGGTCGCGCCGTACATCAGGGCGGGCGCCAGATCATCGATGGAAATATCCCCCGCATCCAGCCGGGCCGTCCAGTAGGCCTGCCCGCCTTCATCCGGCGCGCGATTGAACAGGACGTGATAAAGGCTATCGACAATCTGGAAATGGGTCTTGTCCGCCACCAGGCTCCGATATTCATCCGACCGGGAAAAACTCTCGAAAATGACGGACGGCGTAGCGACAAGCTGGCTCCAGTAGGCCACCCCGGCAGGATCACCAGGCCGCCCCAGGTAGGCGACATAGGCTTCGGTCACCGGATCGGCTTGCCAATAGGTGGTGATCTGACCCCGCGCAAGATCGATCTCCAGGGCATAAGGATGCGCCGGAAAAACATCGGCGTCCGCAGGCAAATGCCCATAGTCGCTCGCATATTGCATGTTTTGTTCAGTCAGATGAGGCATGACACTTCCTCCTGGAGCGGTTTTGGTTCAATCCTTATTCACCCGGCAATTAGAGCGGTTTTGATTCAAATGCTGACATTTTTCTGAACGCCATGCGCAACTTCAAGCGCCGCTCCCCCTCCCTGGCCCGTCCAGTGCTCGCCTTGCATGGCTCGCCCGCTCAGGCGGGGGAGGGAATCTCGCTCCTTCCCCCGCGCGCGGGGGAAGGTTGGGATGGGGGGAAGTGCAACCACTTGAAGCGAAATTGCTCTAAATGTTGTCATTCTGCGCGGAGCGAAGCGTGTCATGCTGCGCGAAGTCGCAGTACGCAGAATCCACAAGCCGCATGGATGCTGCGACTGCGCGCAGCATGACGCAGCGGGGCTGTGGATGGGTAGAGCATAGCGAAACCCATCATGACGATGAAGGAGGATACTGATCGGGGGATTGATGGGTTTGTTCGGCTTCGCCGAATCCCGCTGCGCGGGACCAGCCTTCGGCTGTCCTGCGGCCTGTGGCCTTGTCGCTGCGCTCTACCCATCCACGGCGGGTTTGCTGTGAACCAGCCCTGCCTACCGAATCGCTGGGGTGAATCACTTTTTGAACGGATTGCCGAACTTTTTCACCCCTGACATGGCCGACGACAAGGCGTTCGATGCCGCCTCCGCCGCTCCGTCGAGAGCGGGCGACGGCGGCGCGGATGATGACGGCGGCAACGCGGGCAATTGCATCTCGCGCCGCAGTATCTTGTCGTAATCGCCGTTGTCCCTGAACTTCATCAGTTCGCGCACGCGCAGGACGCCCCAGGGGTGGGTTTGCCCGAAACTCAGCAAAATCTGCTGCACCTTGCCCAGCGCGGCTTCGTTCTCCTCCTGGAAGGCCTGGGCCTGGGCGAAGAATTCATCCAGGTTGATTTCATTGGCAAACCGTTTCGAGTAGCCCGAAAGCTTCATCAGGGCGCGGCAGGAAGCCTCGAAATTCTGGCAGGCCAGGAAACCGCCCCGGTCGCAGGAATATTCAGCGGCGCGCATCCACTGGTAAAACGCATAGTTCAGGGAGATTTCCGCCGGCGTGTACAGAACGCTCAGACCCGGAATGGTGGACACGATGATCCTCAGCGCGCCGGTGCTCAGCAGGTCGCCGAGGATGGAATAGACGATGTGCCGGGATTTGATGTGCGACAGTTCATGGCCGAGCACGAACATGATTTCATCATCTTCGAGAATATCGAGCAGGTAGCTGTAGATCTTGATGATCGGCTTGTCCGGGCAGGCGGTATAGGCGTTCAACTGCGGGTCGGTGCTGATGTAGAGCAGCGGTTCCGGCACCTCCAGAATGTCGCAGGCCTGGCGGAAGATCCGGTACAGCGAGGAACATTGTTTTTCGGTCACGCGCAAGTCGCTGCCGAGCATGGAATAGCGCCTGACCATGCTGGTCGGCAGTTCGACCAGCTCGGTCAACTTGGGCAGGATGGGGATCTTGCGCAACGCATCGAGCGTTATTTTGTCCAGGGAATGTTCATATTCCTTGGGGTTCAAGCCGTTCAGGATGACGCGATGGCTCTCCGACATGTCATGACTCCTTGGTTTCCGATTGAATTTGCCAGCCGCTGGATGCGGGTTGGCTACTATACCCGATGGATGCCGCGCCGCCCCTTGCGCGTTGCCGGCAGATGAGCAATCAACCCAGATACGCCGCCAGCACCCGTTCGTTCTTGCGCAATTCATCCGGCGCGCCTTCGACGGCGATGGCGCCGCGTTCCATCACATAGGCGTAATCGGCGACTTCGAGCGCGCTTTTGGCGAATTGCTCGACCAGCAGCAGGGTGATGCCGGCTTCCTTGAGGCGGCGGATGATGGCGAATACTTCCTGGACGATGACCGGCGCCAGACCCATCGACGGCTCGTCGAGCAGCATGACCTTGGGCTGGGCCATCAGGGCGCGGCCGATGGCCAGCATCTGCTGTTCGCCGCCGGAGAGGGTGCCGGCGGCCTGCTGGCGGCGTTCCTTGAGGCGGGGAAAGAGGGCGTAGATGTTGTCCAGCTCTTCCCGCGCCTGGGCGCGAAAGCCGAAGAAACGCGGCAGCCTGCGGTAGGCGCCGAGCAGCAGATTATCCTCGACCGACAGCGGGCCGAACACCTTGCGCCCTTCCGGCGAATGGGCCAGGCCGAGGCGGGCGATGCGCGATGCGCTGTGGCTTTCGACCGGCTGACCGGCGAGCAGCACGCGCCCTCGGGTCGGGCGGATCATGCCGGAGAGGGCGCGCATGGTGGTGGTCTTGCCGGCGCCGTTGGCGCCGATCAGGGCGACCAGCGCGCCCGGTCTGACTTCGAGATTGACGCCGTTGAGCACTGCGGCGCCGCCGTAACCGGCGTGGAGATTTTCAACCTTGAGCATGATGTTCTTCTCTCCGTCAGGCGGCCGCGCCGAGGTAGGCTTCGATGACCCTGGGATGGCGCTTGACCTCGTCCGCCGTGCCTTCGGCGATGACCAGGCCGCCGTCGAGCACGGTGACGGTGTCGCACAGG
Source organism: Desulfobulbus sp. (assembly GCA_009782025.1). GTDB lineage: Bacteria > Pseudomonadota > Gammaproteobacteria > Burkholderiales > Rhodocyclaceae > Azonexus. The sequence goes on from WQUQ01000229.1 coordinate 7,780, forward strand.
GCGGTGACGACATCCATGTGATGTTCGATCAGGACGATGGCAATGCCGCGCCCGTGGATGCGGCGGATGATCTCGACCAGTTGCTGCGCGTCCGGGTGCGCGAGGCCGGCGGCCGGTTCGTCGAGAATCAACAGGCGCGGCTTGCGCCCCAAAGCGCGGGCGATTTCGAGAAAGCGCTGGGCGCCGTAAGTCATGTCCCTGGCCTTGACACGCGCCTGATCTTGCAGGCCGACCAGTTGCAGCAGGGCCAGCGCATCGGCCTGCGCCCGGCGTTCCTCGCCGCGGGCGAAGCCGAGCAGCACCAGCGGCCAGGGCAGCTTGTACGTCGCGCGCAAGGCGACCATGACGTTATCGAGCGCCGACAGTTCGCCGAACAGTTGCAGATTCTGGAAAGTGCGCGCCACGCCCGCGCCGGCGGCGCGGTAGAGGCTGCCATAGGGCAGTTCGGCTCCGGCCAGGGCGATCTGGCCGCTGGTCGGCGCGTAGAGGCCGGAAATGACGTTGACCACGGTCGATTTGCCCGAACCGTTGGGGCCGATCAGGCCATGCACGGCCCCGGCCCTGACCGTCATGCTGACGCCATCGACGGCCCTGACGCCGCCGAAGTGACGCTTCACGTCGCGCAGTTCGAGCAGCGCCGAATGGGCGTCATTGTCGTCGGCGCCCGGCATCGGCACCACGTCGTCGAGCCGGCTGGCCGGCGGCAAGGGCGCTGCCGGCACGCGGAACAGTTGGGCCAGCGCCTTGCCGGCGTAGCCCATCAGCCCCTCGGGCAGACCGACGACAACGGAGAACAGCATCAGCGCAAAAATGGCCTTGCGCCAATCCTCGGTGTGCTCGACGGTGAAACTGCCGATGACCAAGAGGCCCATGGCCACGACCGGGGCGAGCGTCTGGAAACGCAGCCGGCGCCTGCCTTGCAGGTCATTGAAGGCGGCCATCAGCGCCAGCAGCAGGCCGACGACGGAGAAAACGCGGAACAGCAGCGGATTGGAGAGCAGATTCGGCAGCAGCACGATGAAGGCTGCGCCGACCACCGCACCCCACAGGCTCTTGCGCCCGCCGAGCACGACGCCGAGCAGCAGGATGACCATCAACTCGTAGGTGAAACTGTGCGGTTGCAGATACTGGAAGTTGAAGGCATAGAGGCCGCCGGCCAGACCGCCGAGGGCGGAGCCGAAGGCGAAGGCGATGACCTTGTGGCGATAGACGCCAATGCCCATGGCATCGGTGGCGATCGGGCTGTCGCGCAGCGCCTCGAAAGCGCGGCCCCACTGCGATGACAAAAGATTTTTCATGCCCAGCCAGACCAGCACCAGCAGCGCCAGGCACAGCCAGTAGAAGCCGGCGGCATCGAGCGTCTGGCCGAACAGGGCGGGGCGCGACAGGGACAGCCCTTGCGCGCCCTGCGTCAGATCTTCCCACTCGTTGAGCACGGTCACGGCGAGCGCGCCGAAACTCAGCGTGGCCAGCGCGAATTGCGGGCCTTCCAGACGCAGCGCCGGCAGCGCCAGCAGGCTGCCGAGCATGAGGCAGATGACGAAAGCGGCTGCCAGCGCCGGCAGAATGCCGAAGCCGCCATGAGCGACGAGCAGGCCCGAGGCGTAAGCGCCGATGCCGAGAAAGGCGGCCTGGCCCAGATTGACCTGGCCGAGATAACCGACGGTGACATCGAGGCCGATGAGCAAAATGCCGTAAATGGCCAGCAGCGTCAGCAGCCCCAGCGCGAAGGGATTGGTGATGACGAATGGAATGACGACGAGCGCCAGCAGGGCGATCAATTCAGCGCCGCGGATGAGGAGAAAGCGTTTCATGATTTTGCTCTCCTCAAACCTTGCGGATGGTGGCGCTGCCGAAAATGCCGTTCGGCCGCAGCGCCAGCGCCATGATGAGGAGAATCAGTCCCGGCGCTTCGCGCCAGCCGCTGCCGAGATACAGACTGGCCAGATTTTCCAGCGCGCCGAGCGCCAGACCGACCAGCACGACGCCGAAGCCGGAATTGAGGCCGGCCACCACGGCAACGGAAAAGGCCTTGAGCACGAGCGCCGCCGCCATGGTCGCGCCAACGGTGGTGATCGGCGAAATCAGAATGCCGGCGACGGCGGCGACCATGCCCGACAGACCGTAGGAGAGCATCACCGTGCGCGTGGCCGAAATGCCCATCAGTTCGGCCGCGTCGCGGTCGGCGGAAACCGCCTCGAACGCCTTGCCGAGCAGGGTTTTGCGCTTGAACAGTTCGATCAGCCCCATGATGCCGAAGACGCCGATGGCGACGGAGACTTCGAGCCAGGTGACATCGACGCCAAAGACGGAAAACGAATCGGACGAAATCGGCGTCGGGAAGGGCCGGTCGTCGCGCCCCCAGATGTTTTCGGCCAGCGAAAAAGCAAACAGGCCAACGATGATGCTGAGCAGAATCCAGCCTTCGCTCTTTTGTTCCAGCGCCAGACGCACGGCGGCGCGCTCGACGATCAGCCCGAGCAGCGCGCCGATCATGAGGCCGAGCGGAATCATCAAGCCATACGGCACGCCCCGGTCGAGCAGCGTCAGGCTGCAAAAGGCGGAGAACATGACCAGTTCGCCCTGGCCGAAGTTGATGCTCTTGCTGGTCGCGTAAGTGAGTTGGAAGCCATAGGCGACCAGCGCGTACACGAGGCCCATGAAGGCGCCGCTGACGCAGATTTGCAGCAGGATCGAGAAATCATCCATGGGGTTTTGCCGAAGGGGGTTGCGAAAAGGGGAGGGGCCTTTGCTTCACATGCCTGCAAAGTGTAGGGCGGGGCTGGCCCCAATACGGTTCACTTAGAGCGGTTTCTGTTTGAATGATTACATCAAATTTCCAGCGCTGTTGGCCCCCACCCTAGCCCTCCCCCGCAAGCAGGGGAGGGAACAAAGCCCC
>WQUQ01000230.1 GCA_009782025.1 Desulfobulbus sp.
ATGCGGCGCTTCAGCCGATCATCACCGGGCCGCGGCCCGGCCTCCCGCCCCATGTCGGCCGCCGGCACGGGTTTGGCGGGGGCCGATGCACCCAGGCTGGCCATTCCCTCCATGCGCGCCCCGAAGTCGCCGAGGCCGACAGCGCTGTCACGACCGATGTCGGTTTCCTCGCCCACCGTATCCTTCGGCGTCAGCAATTCGGCCAGCGTGGCGGCCGGCGCCTTCTTGGGGATGAAGGCGGTCACGCCCAGGCGTTTCGCCCGCTCGCGCTCGTTATTCGACAGGTTATCGGAAGCCAGCAGATAAAACGGTAAATTTCTGATCCGGTCCAGCCGGTTGCTGCGGATGTGTTCAAGCAGATCCGCCCCGTCTTCGCTGGCGACGCCCAGTCCAGAGATCACGGCGACGATCGAGGCGTCGAGCACCACGCTCTGCCATGCCGAACCGCCATCACGCGCCTCACAGACCTCGTGGCTTTGGCTCACGCAGCGCGCCAGCGAAGCGCGCACGACGCGTGAGCCATCGACGACCAGAATCTTTTGTGACTTGATCTTCTCGCTGCCTTGCATGATCGAATTCCCTGACCGACGAACTACGGCTAAAGTTTTAGTTTACGCCATGCCAGCGGAAAGTGCTCTATTTGTTGCCGGAGCGTTCTTCGGGGTCGGCTTGATAGCCGGCGAACATGCTGCGCGTCTGGCTCTGTAGCCGATCCTGCATCGATTGCAGCATTTTCTTCGACTGATCCATGTAAGTCGCCATCATGCTTTGCATGGCCGGCTGCTGAAAATTCAGGAACTGCGCCCAGAAATCGGCCTGCAAATGGCTGTGGTCGCCTGCGCCGTACAGCGAGCGCGACTGATCCTGGAGCTTGGACTGGAAATCGACGAAGGTCCTCATGTTGTTTTCCAGATACTTGCCCAGCATGCTCTGCATGGCGCTGCCGTAGAAGCGGATGAAGCCGGACAGCAACTCGCAGGAAAACAGCGGCACGCCGCCCGATTCTTCTTCCAGAATGATCTGGAGCAGGATGCTGCGCGTCAGATCGTCGTCGGTCTTGGCATCGACGACCTTGAAAGACTCGAACTTGAGCACCAGATCCTTGACATCGCTCAACGTGATGTAAGCGCTTGCCCTGGTGTCGTAAAGGCGGCGATTGGGGTATTTCTTGATCAGGCGTAAGGTTTCCGACATGCTGCAATCCTCGCTACCAGTTTGTGTGCAGTGCAGCATTGTAGCCTGAAAAAGGCGCTTGGCGGCGCAATGCCCATCAGTTGAACCCCGATTCAGGTTAAAGCAGCGAATCGCGGCTGATATTGCCGCGTTTGATGATCTTGCGCAGGCGGTCCAGACCTTCCATCTGAATTTGCCTGACCCGCTCGCGGGTCAGGCCGAGGTCGTTGGCGATCTGGTCGAGCGTTGCCACCTCGGCCCCGCCGAGGCCATAGCGGCGCTCGATCACCGAGCGCTGGCGCTCGCCCAGTTCGCCCAGCCAGTGATCGACCAGGCCGCCGATCTCGCTCGATTGCAGCAGGTTTTCCGGGTTGCTGCCGTCATCGTCAGGAATCAGTTCGGTCATGGTGTGGTTGGGATCGATTTCCAGCGGCGCATCGAGCGAGGCGATATGCTCGTTGAGCAGCAGGATGCGGCGCACCTCCTCGGCCGGGCGGTCGAGCAGCAGCGCCACGCGCTGGACTGTTTCATCGCGGCGTTCGGTCGATTCCAGGTGGCGCATGGCGCGCAAGATCAGGTTGATTTCCTTGACCACATGCACCGGCAGGCGGATGGTTCGCGCCTGGTTCATGATGCCGCGCTCGATGCTCTGCCGGATCCACCAGGTGGCGTAGGTGGAAAAACGAAAACCGCGTTCGGGATCGAATTTTTCCAGGGCGTGAATGAGGCCGAGATTGCCCTCTTCGATCAGGTCGAGCAGCGGAATGCCCCGATTCAGGTAGTGCTTGGCAATGTTCACGACGAGCCGCAGGTTGTGCTCGATCATCTTCTGCCGCGCCGCAAAATCGCCCGCCCGCACCTGGCGGGCGGTCGCCACTTCCTCTTCCGGCGTCAACAGCGGTTTGGCGCCGATTTCATTCAAATAAAGCTGGGTAACGTCTTCGAGCAGTTCCAGTTCGGGCGTCGCGGCCTCGGCTTTCTCCTCGGGCAGCAGGACGGAATCCGCTTGCTCCGCAAAATCTTCTTCATCGACGCTATCGTCCAGTCCACTCATCTTTTCGGCAGATATTGCGCGGGATCGACCGGTTTGCCCTGCTTGCGGATCTCGAAGTGCAGCTTCACCGAGTCGGCATCGGTATTGCCCATTTCCGCGATCTTCTGTCCGCGGGCGACCTGCTGGCCCTGCTTGACGAGAATCTTGCTGTTGTGGGCATAGGCCGAGATGAAAGTGGCGTTGTGCTTGATGATGATCAACTCGCCATAACCGCGCAGGGCGGAACCGACATGGACAACCTTGCCCTCGCCGGCGGCAATCACCGGGTCGCCCATCTTGCCGGCAAAGTCGATGCCTTTGTTGCCGGCTTCGCTGAACGGTGCAATGACTTTGCCGGCGGAAGGCCAGATCCACGGCACATCGTCCGGCGTGGCCGTCGGCGCAGCGACCGGCGTGGCCGGCGCAGAAGCCGTTTTTGCCTCAGTCGATGGCTGCGCCGCGCCGGCAGCGGCGCTCAGGCGGGCATAGGCTTCATCCGAATAGGGTTCCTTGCCGACCCGCGGCTCGCGTTTCAGGCCGCCGCTATCCGGCGTTGCCGCCACCGGCGAGGCATCGAGGGAACGGGCTTCGACGCCGCCGCCAACACCGATCGGGGTCGCCACCACGGCCTCACCGCTGTCGGCGGTCGCGGCAGCCGGCGGCAACACCCGCAGAATCTGCCCTTCGCTGATCGTCGCCGTCGTGGTGATGTTGTTCCAGGCGGCAATGTTGCGGTAATCCTGGCCGTATTCCTTGGCGATGCGGTACAGGGTATCGCCCCGCTTGACGGTGTAATAGCCGGGGCCAGCAGGCTGCACCCTGGCTTGGGCGGTTGAACCGCGGTCTACGGTCGGCGCTGGCTGCTGGCTGAAACAGCCGGCGAGCATCACGGTCAGAACGGACAAGGCGGCAAGAAGGAGTCGAGTCATTGTGTTCCTGCGAGAAGCGGGACGAAGCGGACGGCATCAAGCCGTTTTTCGACCCATCCCTGAGACGTGCATTCAATCAAATCAAGATGCTGCTCCGTCGTACCGATCGGCAATACCAGCCGCCCACCGGGCGCCAGTTGCTGGAGCAGCGCCGGCGGCGCCCGCTCACCGGCCGCCGCCACGATGATGCTATCGAAGGGCGCGGCTTCCGGCAATCCCATCTGACCGTCGGCATGCTTCAAGCGGACGTTGAACTGCTGCAACTGGCGCATATTGACCTTGGCTTTTTCCAGCAGCGACGCGATGCGTTCGACGGCGTAGACTTCGTTGGTCAGTTGTCCCAGCACGGCCGCCTGGTAGCCGCAACCGGCCCCGATCTCCAGGGTTTTTCCGAGCGCTGAACGTCCATCGAGCAGCAATTCGATCATCCGGGCGACGATATAGGGCTGTGAAATGGTCTGCCCCATGCCCAGCGGCAGCGCATGGTCCTCATAGGCGCGCGAGGCCAGCGCTTCTTCGACAAAAATATGACGCGGCACGGCGCTCATCGCCGCCAGAACGGCCTCGTTGCGGATGCCTTTTTCGCGCAGCCGCTCGATCATCCGCGCCCGCGTGCGCTGCGAGGTCATGCCGATGCCGTGCAACACCGCGCGATCACTTCATCCAGTCGCGCACGATGCCCAGTTGCGCGGTGTGCGTCAAATCGATTTGCAGCGGCGTCACCGACACGCAGCCGCGCTCGATGGCGTTGAAATCGGTGCCCGGCGCAGCATCGGCGGCGGCCCCGGCAGCGCCGATCCAGAATACCGTTTCGTGGCGCGGCGAGGTCGTTCGCACCACCGGCTCGGCCTTGTGCCGCCGTCCCAGGCGCGTGACTTCCATGCCCTGCAATTCGGCATGAGGAATATCCGGCACATTGACATTGAGCAGCACCGGCTGACGAATCGGATCGCGGATAAAGCGTTCGACCAGTTCGCGCGCCACCCGCCCCGCCGTTGCGTAATGACGCCCTTCAAAACTGGTCAATGAAACAGCCATCGACGGCAAGCCGAGCAAATAGCCTTCGGTCGCCGCCGCGACGGTTCCCGAGTAAATGGTATCGTCGCCCATATTGGCGCCGTCATTGATGCCGGAAACCACAATATCCGGCAGTTTGTCCAACATGCCGGCCACGGCCAGATGGACGCAATCGGCCGGCGTGCCGTTAACAAAACGAAACCCGTTAGCCGCCCGCCGGAGAAACAACGGCCGGTCGAGCGTCAATGAGTTACTGGCGGCGCTCCGGTTTTGCTCAGGCGCGACAACGGTAATTTCACCCAATCCGGCCAGCGCTTCAGCCAGTGCAGCCAAACCCGGGGCGAAATAACCGTCGTCGTTACTGAGCAGGATATGCATCAATCAAACCATGAGGCTATCGAGACCGCCGCCGTTCGCCAACCACGCCTCGACCCATTTGGGCTTGCGGCCCCGTCCGGTCCATTCCAGCGACGCATCCTGCGGGTGACGATATTTGACGCGAACCTTGCCGCCGGCAGATGCCTTGATCTTGCCATCCTTACCCAGCAATTCCTCAAGGGTACAACCCAAACGCGCCTTGATAAGAGCACGCGCCTCGTTGAGAGCGGCAGCCTTTTCCTGGGATTCACGGCGCTTCAATTCCGCCGGAATCCGCTGTTGCAAATCACGCAGTTGAGCAACGGACAGAGTGGATAAATCCATGATTACCTCCTGACATTAAGGGTGGCGATAATTTAATTTGTCCAGCCGCATAAATCAATGAACAGCAATTAAAAAAACCGGCCAAGGCCGGTTTTTTTAATTTGGTCGGGGCGGCGGGATTCGAACTCGCGACCCCTTGCACCCCATGCAAGTGCGCTACCAGGCTGCGCTACGCCCCGACAAGCTGCCATTGTACCTGAAATCGTCGGGATTCAAAGCTGCAACATGGCGATAATCGACTGCAATTCCTGACGCAAATTTCCAACGGGCCTTTGTCCCGACTCTTTTTCCATCAGGCCATGATCGACGCCCCCGTCTTCATCGAGACGATTACGCGCGCCGCTGATCGTAAACCCCTGGTTGTAAAGCAACTCGCGTATGCGGCGCACCAGCAGGACTTCGTGATGCTGGTAATAGCGCCGGTTGCCGCGCCGCTTGACGGGCTTCAACTGGTTGAATTCCTGCTCCCAGTAACGCAGCACGTGCGGCTTGACGCCGCACAGTTCGCTGACCTCGCCGATGGTGAAGTAGCGCTTGGCGGGAATGGGCGGCAGTTCGTCGCCAGGCAGGGCTTTAGGCTGTAGTTCCATCGAAAGCTAGCTCAACGTCCGATTTCAGCTTCTGGCTGGCATGAAAAGTCACGACCCGCCGGGCGGTGATGGGAATCTCCTCGCCGGTTTTGGGATTGCGCCCAGGCCGCTGGGGTTTGTCGCGCAACTGAAAATTGCCGAAGCCCGATAATTTGACGCCGTCGCCGGTTTCCAGCGAATTGCGGATTTCCTCGAAAAAGGCTTCGACCATGTCTTTGGCCTCGCGCTTGTTGAGGCCCACTTTTTCAAACAGCAGGTCAGCAAGTTCAGCTTTGGTCAACGTCATCGTTGTCTTTCCATCAGGCACGCAGTTGAGCACCGAATGCCCGCTCAAGACAGGACACCAGTTGCTGCATTGCAGCATCAACTTCCGAATCTAGCAAAGTGCGTTGAGTGTCTTGCATAACTATACGAAAAGCAAGGCTTTTTTTATTTTCCAGCACCCCTTTGCCAGCATACAAATCGAACAACTGAACATCGCGAACCAACTCCGGTTTCCCTTTCTGCAAGCCATCGAGCAGGGCCTGTAGCGGCAAATCGTGATCGACCACGACCGCCAGATCACGAATCACCGGCTGGAATTTCGATACTTCGGCGAAAACCGGCGTCTGCGCCATTTCAAGCGCGGCAAAATCCAGTTCAAACACGACCGGCGCTTGCGGCAATTCGTATTTCTGCGTCCACTGCGGATGCAATTCGCCGAGCATGCCGATCTCCCGGCCAGCCAGCAACACGCGAGCAGCGCGGCCAGGGTGCAGGGCCGGATGCGCCGTTTTTTCCCAACGCAATTCGGCTGGCGTCAGCAATGCTCCAAGATCGCCCTTGAGGTCAAAAAAATCGACCTTGCGCGCGCCAGCCGCCCAGCCTTCCGGCAAAGCGCCGCCGTAGGCGAGGCCCGCGAGACGCCAGGGCTGGCTGAAACCGGCTACCGGAGCGCCCTGTGCGTCGCGCCCAAAACAGCGCCCCAACTCAAAGAGGCGAACGCGGCTTTGCTTGCGCCGCAGATTGGTAACCAGATTGGCGACCAGGCCGCCAATCAAGGTCGAGCGCATCACCGCCATCTGGCTGGCGATCGGGTTGGCCAGGCGGATCAATTCACCTTCTTCGCTCTTGCCGGCGAAATCGGCTTCCCAGGCGGTTTCGACGAAGGCGAAATTGACCACTTCCTGATAACCGCGGTCGGCCAGCATCTGACGGATACGGGTGGCCGGCCGCTGCGCTTCCAGCTGCGGCATCATCTTCATCCGGCCGCGCGGCGCCGGGGCCGGGATGTTGTCGTAGCCGTGCAGACGGGCGATTTCCTCGATCAGGTCTTCCTCGATTTCCATGTCGAAGCGCCAGGAGGGCGGCGTCACCAGGAAATCATCGCCCTGGCGCGCAAAAGACAGCCCCAGTCCGGCGAACAGCGCGGCGATGCGCTCGGCGCCGAGCGTCAGGCCAAGCACTTTCTCGGCGCGAGTGGTGCGCAGGCGTACCGGCTGGCGCGACGGCAAGGCGGCCCTGGCCTCGACCACCGGACCGGCCTGACCACCGCAGATGTCGAGAATCAGCCGCGTGGCGCGCTCGATGGCGCGGCGCGTGCCGCCGAAATCGACGCCGCGCTCGAAGCGGTGCGAGGCATCCGAGCCAAAGCCGTAGCGCCGGGCGCGACCAGCGATAACCGATGGCGTGAAGAAGGCGGATTCGAGGAACAGTTCCCGCGTTTCCAGCGAGATGCCGCTCTCCTCGCCGCCCATGATGCCGGCCATCGCCAACGGTTTGGCGTCGTCGGCGATCATCAGCACATCGGCGTCGACGGCGATGGTCTGCTCGTTGAGCAGCAACAGTTTTTCCCCCGGCTTCGCCATGCGGGCATGTACCGCTCCAGCCAGTCGGGTGTTGTCGAAGGCGTGCAGTGGCTGACCGAGTTCGAGCATCACATAATTGGTGACATCGACCAGCGCCGAAATGGCCCGGATGCCGCTGCGTTCGAGGCGGCGCTTCATCCATTCCGGGGTCGCCGCCCTGGCATCGACGCCTTTGATGATGCGCCCGCAATACAGCGGACAGGCTGTCGGCGCGTCGAGCACGATGGCGCGGGTGTCGGCAATCGTCGCCGGAATTTCAGCCACTTCCGGCAGGCGGGTGGCGGCGCCGGTAATCGCCCCGACCTCGCGGGCGATACCGAGCAAGGAGAGGCAATCGGCGCGATTCGGCGTCAGCTTGAGTTCAAACTGGCAGTCGTCGAGATCGAGAACCTGGCGCAGGCTCTGACCGACCGGCGCGTCGGCCGGCAGCACCAGCAGGCCGGAAGCCTCCTCGGCGATGCCCAGTTCCTTGGCCGAACACAACATGCCGGAGGATTCGACGCCGCGCACCTTGGCGACCTTGATCGTCAGGCCGCCGGGCAGTTGTGCGCCCGGCAAGGCGCACGGCACCTTGAGGCCGACGGCGACATTCGGCGCGCCGCAAACGATGGTGGCCGGCTCGCCGTTGCCGGTATCGACGCGGCAGACATTGAGGCGATCGGCGTCGGGGTGCCTGGCGACTTCGAGCACCTGGGCGACAACGACCTGATCGAAAGCGGGCGCCACCGGCTTCAACTCCTCGACTTCGAGGCCGGCCATGGTCAAGGCATGAGAAAGCGCCTCGCTCGTCAGATCAGGATCGACAAGGGTGCGCAGCCAGGATTCGGAAAATTTCATGAGATGACTCGAATGATGGATCAGGCGAATTGGCGCAGGAAACGCAGATCGCCCTCGAAGAACAGGCGCAGGTCATTGACGCCGTAGCGCAGCATGGTCAGACGATCCGGGCCGAAGCCGAAGGCGAAGCCGGTATATTTTTCCGGGTCGATGCCGGCGATTTTCAGCACATTGGGATGCACCATGCCGCAACCGGCAATCTCCAGCCAACGCCCTTTCAACGCGCCGCTTATGAAAGCCACGTCGATTTCGGCGGACGGCTCGGTAAAAGGGAAGAAGGAAGGGCGGAAACGCACATTCAGGTCGTCGGTTTCAAAGAAACTCCTGAGAAAATCGGCGATCACGCCTTTCAAATCGGCGAAGGAAACATCCTCGCCAACCCACAGCCCCTCGACCTGATGGAACATCGGCGAATGCGTGGCGTCGGAATCGACGCGGTAAACGCGGCCCGGCGCGATGATGCGAATCTCCGGCATGTGGGTCAGGTGGCCATACCGGGCGACATGCGCCTGCATGTAGCGGGCCTGAATCGGGCTGGTGTGGGTGCGCAGCAACACCTTGTCGGCCACCGAGCCATCCGGGTTTTGCAGATAAAAGGTGTCGTGCATCGAACGCGCCGGGTGATCCTCCGGCGTGTTCAGGGCAGTGAAATTGTGGAAATCGTCCTCGATTTCCGGGCCATCGGCGACCGCGAAGCCGATCGAAGCAAACAATGCCTCGATGCGTTCCAGCGAGCGCGTCACCGGATGCAGGCCGCCGCGCTGCTCGCTGCGTCCGGGCAGGGTCACGTCCAGCGCCTCCGATGTGAGTTGGGCTTCAAGAGCTACCCGTTTCAAGCTCTCGCGGCGAGCGTTTAACGCTTCCTCCACCTTGTTTTTGGCGGCGTTAATCGCTGCTCCTACGGTTTTCTTTTCTTCCGGTGGTAATTTACCGAGCGTTTTCATTTGCTCGGTAATCTGGCCGGTTTTTCCAAGATAACGGGCTTTGGCTTCTTCAAGTTTGGCGGGTTCGCTGATGGCGGCAAATTCCGCCAGCGCGTGCGCTACGATATCATCAAGTGTATTCACGGGTAATCAAATCGGGGGAAGCTGTTTAGTTGTCACATCCCGGGCGATTGGATTCTAATTTTCGCCGGGTCATTCCAAATCCGAATCATTCTCTACGTTTATCGCTCGCCAACCCTAGCCAAAAGTAACCCAAAGGAGTCAGCTTAGTTTAATTTTCATGCCACTTCCATGTACTCGACATGGCTAACAGGGAGTGGCAGAGGCAGACCGTCTTCACGAAGCCCCTCGATGTGAAAAGCAATAGCCTCCCGAATCTCCGTTTCGACTTCCTCAATGGTGTCGCCCGTGGCGATACAGCCCGGAAGATCAGGGACGTATGCCGAGTAGTTTTTTTCGGCTTGTTCGATGACGATGGCGTAGCGCATGATGATTACCTCTTGAGACCAGCCTGCTTGAGCACGCTGTTTAGTGTGCCAGGCGCCAAATCATCGCTTGGCTTGCCTGCAACCGTGACGCGACCGGGTTTGAAGGCGTGCTTGAACTGGCGGTGACTTCCCTGGGTCGCAACAAGGAACCATCCATCATCGCCAATCAACCGCAAGACCTCGCTAACTTTCATGTCGTGAGTGTACCTTGGAATTAAAAAAGGGAGGCTGGTTACCCCAGCCCCCCCTTTTAATCCGCCACAAAAACTCAAGCAGATAGTTTGGCCTTGGCCTGCGCGGCCAGGGCGGCAAACGCCGGTTGATCGAAAACGGCCAGATCGGCCAAGACCTTGCGGTCGACTTCGATATTGGCTTTCTTCAAACCATTCATGAAAGTGCTGTACTTCATGCCCAGTTCGCGGGCAGCCGCGTTGATACGGGCAATCCACAGCGAACGGAACTGACGCTTGCGCTGGCGGCGGTCACGGTATTGATACTGACCGGCCTTCATCACCGCCTGTTTGGCGATGCGATAGACATTTTTACGGCGGCCACGGTAGCCCTTGGCTTGAGCAAGAACCTTTTTGTGACGGGCGCGGGCGGTGACACCACGTTTGACTCGGGACATGTTCGCGCTCCTTTATGCGTAGGGCATCATGGCGCGAACGGCAGCCGCATCGCGCTCGTTCACGGCGACGGCGCCACGCAGGTGACGCTTGTTCTTGGTGGTCTTCTTGGTCAGGATATGACGCTTGAAGGCTTGGCCGCGCTTGATGCTGCCGCCGGCGCGGATCGAGAAACGCTTCTTGGCGCTGCTCTTGGTCTTCATTTTGGGCATTTGACTGCTCCTGATGACATGCTGTCAGGTGGTTTCCGACGGAAACGCTTGCTCTACCCGAAAGCACTTTTTCTAACGACTACTTCTTCTTGGCCGGGGCGACGATCATAATCATCTGCCGCCCTTCCATCTTTGGCATTTGTTCGACCTGCCCGACGGCTTCGAGATCGGTCCTGATTCTTTCCAACTGACGCATGCCGAATTCCTGGTGCGCCATTTCACGGCCACGGAAGCGCAAGGTCACTTTCACCTTGTCCTCTTCTTCCAGGAAGCGAATCATGTTGCGCAACTTGATCTGGTAATCGTTCTCGTCGGTACCGGGACGCAGCTTGATTTCCTTGACCTGCACCTGCTTCTGCTTCAACTTCGCCTCGTGGGCGCGTTTTTGTTCCTGGTACTTGAACTTGCCGTAGTCCATGACGCGGCAGACTGGCGGCTTGGCCATCGGCGCGATCTCGACCAGATCAACGCCCGCCTCATCGGCCATCTGCAACGCAGCGCGGATGCTCATGATCCCAAGCTGCTCCCCGTCTACCCCCTGGAGGCGAACCTCCGGCACCGTGATTTCTTCGTTGAGGCGATGCGCCTTGTTCTGAGCGATGGTAAAACCCCCGAATACAAAATAATCAAGCCGTGCCACTCCGCGCCGCGACTTCGTTTTGAAGCCGCTCGATCAGGGCGTCGACAGTCATCTGTCCGAGATCCTGACCGCCGCGTGTTCGCACGGCCACCTTCCCTTCCGCCTTTTCCTTGTCGCCGACGACGAGTTGATAAGGCAGACGGTTCAAGCTATGTTCGCGGATTTTATAGGTAATTTTTTCGTTGCGCAAATCCGGCTCGGCCCGGAAACCCGCCCGGTGTAGCTTTTGCGCGATTTCCGCGGCGTAATCCGCCTGCTTTTCGGAAATATTCAGAACCACGATCTGAACCGGCGACAGCCACAGCGGCAGGGCGCCGGCGAAGTTCTCGATCAGAATGCCGATGAAGCGTTCGAGCGAGCCAAGAATGGCGCGATGCAGCATCACCGGCGCCTGGCGCTCGTCGTTGGCGTCGACGTATTCCGCGCCGAGCCGGCCCGGCATCGAAAAATCCACCTGCATCGTGCCGCACTGCCAGGAGCGGCCGATGGCGTCCTTGATGTGGAATTCGATCTTCGGCCCGTAGAAAGCGCCCTCGCCCGGCAGTTCCGCCCATTCCAGCCCGGAAGCGCGCAAGCCCTGGCGCAAGGCTTCCTCGGCCTTGTCCCAGACCTCGTCCGAGCCGACCCGGCTGGCCGGGCGCAGCGCCAGCTTGACGGCGACCTCGGTAAAGCCGAAATCGGCATAAACCTGCTTGACCAGCGCGTTGAAGGCCGTCACTTCCGATTCGATCTGATCCTCGGTGCAGAAAATATGGCCGTCATCCTGGACGAAGCCGCGCACGCGCATCAGCCCGTGCAACGCGCCGGTCGGCTCGTTGCGATGGCAGGAGCCGAATTCGCCGTAGCGCAGCGGCAACTCGCGGTAGGAGCGCAGATCGGCGTTGAACACCTGCACATGCCCTGGGCAATTCATCGGCTTGACCGCGTACTCGCGGTTTTCCGAGGAGGTGGTGAACATGTTGTCCTTGTAATGCTCCCAGTGGCCGGATTTTTCCCACAACGCCCTGTCGAGAATCTGCGGGCAGCGCACTTCCTGATAGCCGTTGTTGCGATAGACGGCGCGCATGTACTGCTCGATTTCCTGCCACACCGCCCAGCCCTTGGGGTGCCAGAACACCAGGCCCGGCGCTTCGTCCTGCATGTGAAACAGGTCGAATTGCTTGCCCAGGCGGCGGTGATCGCGCTTTTCGGCCTCCTCCAGCATGTGCAGATAGGCGTCGAGTTCCTCCTTCTTGGCCCAGGCCGTGCCGTAGATGCGCTGCAACTGTGGATTGCGATGATCGCCGCGCCAGTAGGCGCCGGCCACCTTCATCAGCTTGAACACCTTGAGTTTGCCGGTGGACGGCACGTGCGGGCCGCGGCAAAGGTCGATGAAATCGCCTTCGCGGTACAGCGATACCGGCTGCTCGGCGGGAATCGCCGCGATCAGTTCGGCCTTGTACTTCTCGCCCTGATCGAGGAAGAAGCGCACGGCATCATCCCGCGCCCAAACCTCGCGGCTGACCGGAATATCCCGTTTCGCCAGTTCGCCCATGCGCTTTTCGATGGCCGCCAGGTCTTCCGGCGTAAACGGGCGCTTGTAGGCAAAGTCATAATAAAAGCCGTTTTCGACGACCGGGCCGATGGTCACCTGCGCCTCGGGAAACAATTCCTTGACGGCATAGGCCAGCAAATGCGCCGTCGAATGGCGGATCAGATCCAGCCCCTCGGCATCGCGCTCGGTGACGATGGCCAGATCGGCGTCGCGCTCGATCACGAAAGACGTATCGACCAGCGCCCCATCGACCTTGCCTGCCAGCGCCGCGCGGGCCAGCCCGGCGCCGATGCTGGCGGCAACCTCGGCAATGGTGACCGGCTGCGCGAACGAGCGGATGGAGCCATCGGGCAGTTTGATATCGGGCATGGCAAATCCAAAAGCAAAAAAGCGCGGAACGAGCCGCGCTTTGGGTCAAACGAAGGCTGACTCAATCAACGTTTCTGAACCGCAGCGCCAGTTCGGAAATTCATCAACGCAACCCCGTCAGGAATTTGGTAGGCGGTATTGGAATCGAACCAACGACCTCCACGATGTCAACGTGGCGCTCTAACCAACTGAGCTAACCGCCTGAAGAAGGTGGGCATTATAGGCTGCAAAAAATTCGTGTCAAACACTAAGCGCATTGTCTTGGCAGGATTTGCATCACAGCCTTCGGGTCGAATACAGTGCCCCCCGCAAGCTCACGCAAAGCGCCGCGAGCCATGAACAACGAATGACGCTTCTCGCCCATCGGGAAGCCATACCTCTTGAAACCCCATGACCGATTACTCCGCCGCCTCCATCCGCGTCCTCAAGGATCTCGAACCTGTCAAGGAAAGACCGGGGATGTACACCCGGACCACCTGTCCGACCCATATCGTGCAGGAAGTCATCGACAACGCCGCCGACGAGGCGCTGGCCGGTTTTGCCAGGCGGATTTCGGTTGCCATCTGCGGCGACGGCAGCATCGAGGTGACGGATAACGGGCGCGGCATTCCGGTTGAGCTTCATCCACAGGAAGGCCGACCGGCGGTGGAACTGGTGTTTTGCAAGCTGCATGCCGGCGGCAAGTTCAACAAGACGGAGGCGGGCAACGCCTACCGCTTTTCCGGCGGTCTGCACGGCGTCGGCGTTTCGGTGACCAACGCGCTGTCGACGCGCCTCGAAGTCGAAATCCGGCGCGGCGGCGGCGTGTACCGGATCGCCTTCGCCGGCGGTTTCGTCGTCGAGCCACTGGCCCGCGTCGGCGACTGCGGCCCGCGCACCACGGGAACCACGGTGCGCATCCAGCCCGACCCCAAATATTTCGACTCGCCCAGGGTCAATCTCGGCCAACTGGAGCACCTGCTGCGCTCCAAGGCCGTGTTGATGCCCAACGTCACCGTCGAACTGGAGATCGAAGGGCAGGAGAAGAAAAGCTGGTGCTATCAGAACGGCATGGCCGATTATCTGAACGAAATGATGGTCGGCCAGCCGGTGGCGCCCATTTTCGTCGGCGAAAAAACGGTCGAAAATGAGACAAATGCGGCCAACGGCTTCGCCGTCGGCGAGGGCGCGACCTGGGCGCTGGCCTGGTTCGAGGAAGGCGCAAACAAGCCGGAATCCTACGTCAATCTGATTCCGACCCTCGATGGCGGCACCCATGAGGCCGGGCTGAAGGCCGGCGTCTTCGAGGCGGTCAAGAGCTTCGCCGAGCACCACGCGATCCTGCCGGCCAAGGTCAAACTGGCGCAGGAAGATGTCTGCGGCAAGATGACCTTCCTGCTCTCGGCCAAGGTGCTCGATCCGCAATTCCAGGGCCAGACCAAGGAAAAGCTGACCAGCCGCGACGCTTACAAGCTGGTGTCGCAAATGGTGCGCGACCCCTTCGAGCTGTGGCTGAACAGCCATGCCGATTACGGCAAAAAGATCGCCGAACTGGCGGTCAGGGCGGCGCAGAACCGGATGAAATCGACGCAGAAGGTGGAGAAGAAAAAATCCTCCGGCATCGCCACCCTGCCCGGCAAGCTGACCGATTGCGAGTCGGACGACATCGCCCGCAACGAGATTTTCCTGGTCGAGGGCGACTCGGCCGGCGGCTCGGCCAAGCAGGGACGCGACAAGGAAACCCAGGCGGTGCTGCCGCTGCGCGGCAAGGTGCTGAACACCTGGGAGGTCGAGCGCGACCAGTTGTTCAAGAACAACGAGGTGCATGACATTGCCGTGGCCATCGGCGTCGACCCGCACGGCCTGGAGCAGATCGACACGGTCGACGTCTCCGGCCTGCGCTACGGGCGGATCATCGTGATGTCGGATGCCGACGTCGACGGCAGCCACATCCAGGTGCTGCTATTTACCCTCTTTCTCAAGCACTTTCCGGCCCTGGTCGAGCGCGGCCACATCCACGTCGCCCAGCCGCCGCTGTTCCGCGTCGATGTCGAGGCGCGCGGCCACACGCGCAAAATCTATTGCCTGGACGAAGCCGAGAAGGAACAGACGCTGCAAAAACTGCGCGACGAGGGCATTTCTGAGAGCAAACTCGGCGTCTCGCGCTTCAAGGGCCTGGGCGAAATGAACCCGGACCAGTTGTGGGAAACCACGCTCTGCCCCGACACCCGCCGCCTGGTGCCGTTTACCGCCACGCGCCAGACCATCGCCGAAATGAGCGCCACCTTCAACCTCTTGATGGGCAAGGGCGAAGCCGCCGGCCGCCGGGCCTGGATGGAGAAGGACGGCGGCTTGGTCGAGGCGGATGTCTGATTTCATTTCTCATTCGTAACGACAATAAACCGCCGAGAATCGTCATTCTGCGCGGAGCGAAGCGCAGTCGCAGAATCCGCTCGCCGCATGGATTCCGCGACGGAGCGCGCAATGACAAGCTGGTGCCGCCCGGCATACAAATAATTATCTTTTGAAATAGAAATTGAATGAGGCCATTGTCAAATCAACCGATGACTTTGTCGGCTTCGCAGGCCGTACCACCGTACTGCCTGCGCTTCGCCTTCGCGTCCTCGGCTGATTTGAAAATGGAATGGGCCTGGGTCTGGACTCAGCCCCGCCCCAGCTTCTGCTTGATTTCCTCGATCAGCCCCTGCGCTGCGTCCTCAACCATGTCGAGAACGATATCGAAGCCGTGGCCGAGGCCGTAGTAGGGATCGGGCACCTCGTCGTCGTCGAAATTTTTGGCGTAGTCCATGAACAGTTTGATGCGCCGGCTTTGCTCGGGGGTCGCCAGGCGTTGCAGGTTGTCGAGATTGCTCCGGTCCATGGCCAGGATCAGGTCGAAATAATCGAGATCCTGGCGGGCCACCTTGCGCGCTCGCAGTTGCGACAAATCGTAACCGCGCACCATTGCCGCCCGCTGGGTACGGATATCCGGCGCTTCGCCAGCGTGGTAACCGTGGGTTCCGGCCGAATCGACCTCGACCGCGTCGCCGAGGTTGTTCTGCTGGATGACTTTGCGCAGCACGCCTTCGGCCGTGGGCGAACGGCAGATGTTACCCATACAGACCAACAGGATGCGATAGCTCATCTCGTCTCCTCTTCATTCGAGTCGTGTTGCGCCGCGCCGAAAACCCGCTCCCTGAGCCGGAACAATTCGTCGCGGGCCGCCGCGGCTTTTTCAAATTCCAGGTTTTTCGCGCACTCCAGCATCTGTTTTTCGAGCCGCTTGATCTCCCTGGCGACGGTCTTTTCATCCATGGCGTCGTAGGCGGCCCGCTGCTCTGCCGCCTTCAGTTCGGTCTGCGCCGATTCCGCATCGTAGATGCCGTCGATGATGTCTTTGATCTTCTTCGTGACGCCTCGCGGCGTAATGCCATGCCGGCGGTTGAAGTCGATCTGCTTCTCGCGCCGCCGCCCGGTCTCGGCCATCGCCCGCCGCATGGATTCCGTAACTCTATCAGCATAGAGGATGGCTGTGCCATGAATATGCCGCGCCGCCCGACCAACGGTCTGAATCAGCGAGCGCTCGGAACGCAGGAAACCCTCCTTGTCGGCGTCGAGGATGGCAACCAGCGACACCTCGGGAATGTCGAGGCCCTCGCGCAGGAGGTTGATGCCGACCAGCACGTCGAATTCGCCCAGGCGCAGGTCGCGGATGATTTCGACACGCTCGACGGTTTCGATGTCGGAATGCAGGTAGCGCACCTTGATGCCGTTGTCGCCGAGGAAATCGGTCAGATCCTCGGCCATGCGCTTGGTCAGCGTGGTGACCAGCACCCGCTCGCCGGCCGCGACCCGTTTGTGAATCTCGCCGAGCAGGTCGTCCACCTGGGTACTGGCCGGACGCACCAGCACCTCGGGGTCGATCAGCCCGGTCGGGCGCACGAGTTGCTCGACGACTTGTCCGGCGTGTTCTTTTTCGTAGTCGGCGGGCGTGGCCGAGACGAACACCGTCTGCCGCATGTGGGCTTCAAATTCAGCGAATTGCAACGGCCGGTTATCCAGCGCCGAGGGCAGGCGAAAGCCGTAATCGACGAGATTTTCCTTGCGCGAGCGGTCGCCCTTGTACATGCCACCGACCTGGCCGATGGCGACGTGCGATTCGTCGATGAACATCAGGGCGTCGCGTGGCAGGTAGTCGATCAGGGTCGGCGGCGGCTCGCCCGCCACCCGCCCGGAAAGATGCCGCGAGTAATTCTCGATGCCCTTGCAGAAGCCGATCTGGTCGAGCAATTCGATGTCGAAGCGGGTGCGCTGCTCGATGCGCTGGGCCTCGACCAGCTTGTTGTTTTGGCTGAAGAAGGCGATGCGCTCGCGCAACTCCGCCTTGATCGCCTCGATGGCGCGCAGCACGGTAGCGCGCGGCGTCACGTAATGCGAGGCCGGAAACACCGTGAAGCGCAGCGCCTTGTGCAGCAGATGCCCGGTCAGCGGGTCGAAGAATTGCAGGTTCTCGATCTCGTCGTCGAACAGCGAGACGCGGATGGCGTGCTCGGCGTGCTCGGCCGGGAAGATGTCGATGACATCGCCGCGGACGCGAAAAATGCCGCGATGGAAATCCATCTCGTTCCTCTCGTACTGCATGTCGGTCAGGCGCTTGACGATGGCGCGCTGATCCAGGCGGTCGCCGACGCGCATGGTCAGGATCATGTTGTGGTACTCGTCGCGGTCGCCGATGCCGTAGATGCACGACACGGTGGCGACGATCACCACGTCGCGCCGCTCGATGAGGCTCTTGGTGGCCGACAGCCGCATCTGCTCGATGTGGTCGTTGATCGAACTGTCTTTTTCGATGAACAGATCGCGCGACGGCACATAGGCTTCCGGCTGGTAGTAGTCGTAGTAGGAAACGAAATACTCGACGGCGTTTTCCGGGAAAAATTCCTTGAATTCGGAATACAACTGCGCCGCCAGCGTCTTGTTCGGGGCCAGCACCAGCGCCGGCCGGCCGGTGCGGGCGATGACGTTGGCCATCGTATAGGTCTTGCCCGAGCCGGTGACGCCGAGCAGGGTCTGGAAGGAGAGGCCATCCGCGATGCCCTCGACCAGTTTATCAATCGCCTCCGGCTGGTCACCGGCCGGCGGAAAGGGCTGGTGCAGACGGTAGGGACTATCGGAAAAACTGACGATATTCTCGGTCGGCGAGGCGGTCATGATAGAATTCAAAGGTTTTGTCTGCTTGCGCACAGCGTCGTGCGTTACGGTTGAACCACAACCCTATTATTTCACGGAGTCCTTATGTCATCTTCGATCTTCGCCGCGGTGGAAATGGCCCCGCGCGATCCGATCCTCGGTCTGAATGAAGCCTTCAACGCCGACGCGCGTGACACCAAGGTCAATCTCGGCGTCGGCGTTTACTTCGACGACAACGGCAAAATCCCGCTGCTGGCCGCCGTCAAGGCCGCCGAGGAAGTCCGCCTGAAAGCCGCCCCGCCGCGCGGTTACCAGCCCATCGAGGGCAACGCCGCCTACAACACCGCCGTGCAGAACCTGCTGTTCGGCAAGGATTCCGAACTGCTCGCCGCCGGCCGCGTGCTCACCGCCCAGGCTCTCGGCGGCACCGGGGCGCTGCGCGTCGGCGCGGACTATTTGAAGCGTCTGAACCCTGACGCCAAGGTCTATCTCTCCAATCCCTCCTGGGAAAACCACCGCGCCCTGTTCGAGGCCGCCGGCTTCATCGTCGAGGATTACGCCTACTACGACGCCGCCAGCCGCGGCGTCAATTTCGCCGGCATGAAGGCCGACCTTGGCAAGATGGCCCCCGGCTCCGTCGTGGTGCTGCATGCCTGCTGCCACAACCCGACCGGCGCCGACCTGTCCGCCGCCCAGTGGGCGGAAGTCGTCGGCCTCTGCAAGGAACGCGGCCTGGTGCCCTTCCTCGACATGGCCTACCAGGGCTTCGCCGACGGCATCGAGGCCGACGCCGTGGCCATCCGCGCCTTCTCCGCTTCCGGCCTGCAATTCTTCGCCTCCAGTTCGTTCTCCAAGAACTTCTCGCTGTACGGCGAGCGCGTTGGCGCCCTGTCGATCGTCACCGCCTCCAGGGACGAGGCGGCCCGCGTGCTGTCGCAGGTCAAGCGCGTCATCCGCACCAATTATTCCAACCCGCCGACCCACGGCGGCGCGCTGGTCGCCGGCGTGCTCGCCTCGGCCGAACTGCGCGCCCAGTGGGAAAGCGAACTGGCCGGCATGCGCGACCGCATCCGCGCCATGCGCAGCGGCCTGGTCGACGCCATCAAGACCGCCGGCGTAACGCAGGACTTCTCCTTCATCATCGCCCAGCGCGGCATGTTCTCCTACACCGGCCTGTCGGCCGCCCAGGTCGAGCGCCTGAAGACAGAATTCGGCATCTACGCCGTGTCCACCGGTCGCATCTGCCTGGCTGCGCTGAACAGCAAGAATATCGGCTACGTCGCTAAAGCCATCGCCGCCGTGACCCGGAACTGATTCAAGGCCGCAGCATCGTGCTGCACGACCAGGGGCTGCCAACCGGCAGCCCCTTTTTCTCGGTCAGTTGGTTGTTACCGTCAGGATCATGCTCGGCAAGACGCCGCTCAGGCGCGCCGACACGCGCACGTTCGTGACCGAGGAGCGCGCCTGCACCGTGACTTTGCCTTCGACCTGGCCGCCTGCCTCGACCGTGGCCCGGCCGCTGGCCGTCATCAGACCGGCATCGAGATTGATCGCGCGCGCCACGACCCGGCCCGGGGCGATGTCGAGCCTGGCCCGCAACATCTCGAAGCGCGTCGAGCCGGCCTGCACCACCGCGCTGGATGATCCCTGGCGCGCCAGTTCGCCCAGATCAATCCCGGTCAGCAAGCCACGCGCGACCTGGGCATCGAGATCGGCTTCAATGTGGCCGAGCATGTCCTGCCAG
Source organism: Desulfobulbus sp. (assembly GCA_009782025.1). Lineage (GTDB taxonomy): Bacteria > Pseudomonadota > Gammaproteobacteria > Burkholderiales > Rhodocyclaceae > Azonexus. Next base: position 19,855 of record WQUQ01000230.1, read on the forward strand.
CCGCTTCCCGTCGCTCGCAGACGCACCGTGCCGTTCAATTCCCCCTCCAGCTTCAGGTTCGGCGCCAGCGCGGTCGTCGTGCGATGACTATCGAGCCGCGCCAGACTGGCTTCGCCGGTCATTGCCATGCCCGCGCTCCAGTCGAGCGCGCCATTTCCATGGAGCCGACCGCCAAGGAAACTGGCATCGATCCCTTGCAATGACAGGCGGTTTTTCTGGAGCACGCCGCTGGCTTGCAGCGCATCAAAAGCGAAAGGCATGCCCTCCGGGTTCCAGCGCACGGAGTCGATGGCCAGCGCCACCCCTTGCGCCGTCGGCGTTGCTTCCACGTGAAGGCTGTCGTCGGCGGCGCGGAAATGGGCCTTGTCCACGCGGCCATCGGCCTGCAAATGGATTTCGCCGCTCCACTCGGGCGATGCCAGATCGCCGAGCGCAATCGTCGCGCCGGCCACCCGCAGCAACTGGACGGGATAGTTCCTCTCACCCACGGCCGCTCCGCCAAACAGAGGCAACTCGACCAGGCGACTGGCCGTCAGGCGCACGCCACTGGCCTCGACCTCCGGCAAAACCCGGCCGTCCGCGCCGAGCAACAGATGGGGCGAAGCAATCGCCAGGGAGGCGATGCGTCCTGCGTCGTCAGCCCCGATCGTCACGTCGTTCAGCAACAGGCGCGGACGCGGCAGCAGGGCGAGACGGACCTCGCCGATCCTGACCGGCATGGCCAACTGACGCGACAATTCGGCCTCCAGGCCGGGGCGGAAGTTGTCGTAGGGATAGAACAGCAACACCGCCAGCAACAGCAGCAGCGCGCCGATGACCCCGCCAAACAGCCAGCGGCCCAGCGCAATCCGCCGGATCGGCGGCAACGGGCGCTGATCCGCCACGCTGTCCGCCACCCTGTCATCGACCAGGAAAGGCGGCAGCGACCGGCTGAAAACCGAAAGACCGCTGGTCGCCGCGCCGCCGGCCATGTCTGGCGACGGCACGGCGCTGTGCGGACCGAAGGTGGAGAATTGCGAAATGGCCGAAAACTCGATCACAGTGGTCGTCGCCGCGCCCGTCGCCGACTCGTCTGCCCGAGGCCGCGCCGGCTCCGCCACGACCTCGATGAAACCGCCCTCCTCCAGTTCTTGCAGCGCGCTTTCGACCAGGCGCTGATTGCCGATCTTGGTCACCAGTTGCTCGACCGATAGCGTCCCGTCGACCTGGAGCAGAACCATGCGCAAATTACGCTGCACAACGCGCGTGCTCTGACGCACCGCCTCGCCACCGGCGGGAGTTTTCGCGTAGATGAGACTGGAATCCATATTCCCGATTATCGCCCAATATTCACGAAACGCTTGACACAAGCGGCTTTACCCGCCAGAATGCGCGCTTCTGTTCCTCGATAGCTCAGTCGGTAGAGCGCCGGACTGTTAATCCGTAGGTCCCTGGTTCGAGCCCAGGTCGGGGAGCCAGCATGCAAACGACCCGCCCATGAATCCAACCATGCGCGGGTCGTTTCCATTGACCCGTCCGCGTCCGACATTTTCCGGTTCAGACCGCTCATTCGCCGCTTCTCCGCATCAACCGACACGCCCCATCCGCCGGGGCACGCTCAGGATTCTACCCCAGCCGGCCAGCGGCTGCCGCGCCAGATTTTTCGCTCATTCCATTTTCAAATCAGCCGAGGACGCGAAGGCGAAGCGAGAGACAGTACGGTTGACCGGCAAGCGAAGCCGACCACGGCGCAAGCGAGAAGCCCGGCCTTCAGGCCGGGGTCAAGCGAGCCAAGCGTGATTTCGGTGCCGGAGGCACC
>WQUQ01000231.1 GCA_009782025.1 Desulfobulbus sp.
CCGCGACTGAAGTTATGTGCAGTTCGCCGACGCCAGCGTGGCGGCAAGAGCCATGAGGGCTACCTAACTCCACATATCAAAGAAGTCCACATTCGGCGAAGGAAAGCGGCGGGGCGTTGCCGGCGACGATGAAGTGGTCGAGCAGGCGGACATCGACCAGGGCCAGGGCATCCCTCAGATTGCGCGTCAGCAGTTCGTCGGCGGTTGACGGTTCGGCGATGCCGGAAGGGTGGTTGTGGGCAAGGATGACGGCGGCGGCATTGTGGCCGAGCGCCGCCTTGACCACTTCGCGCGGATAGACGGCGGTCTGTGTCAGCGTGCCGATGAACAGTTCCTCGGCTTTGAGCAGATGATTTTGCGTGTCGAGCCACAGGGCCATGAAAACTTCCTGCGGCCGGACGGCCAGATGCAGGCGCAGCCAGTCGCGCACCTTGCCCGGCGAGGCGAGCGTGTCGCGTTGTGCCATTTCCTGACTCAGGGCGCGGCGGGCCAACTCGAAACTGGCCTTGAGCTGGGCCGCCTTGGCCTGGCCGATGCCGGAAATGCTGGCCAGTTCCTTGAGCGAGGCTCTAGCCAGGGCATCGAGCCGGCCGTCAAAACGGTTGAGCACGTCGCGCGCCAGATCGACCGCGCTTTTGCCGCGCACGCCGATGCGCAGGTAAATGGCCAGCAGTTCGGCATCGGAAAGGGCCGCCGGGCCGTGGGCCAGCAGGCGCTCGCGGGGACGTTCGCCAACCGGCCAGTCGCTGATTGCCATGACGTTTCCAGTAGAATGCGTAAGCCCCCATTTTAGCGAGAATGACAATGGAGTTAACGGGAAAGCGCCTCGTGCAGGGCGTCACCGGCGGCATCGCGGCCTACAAGGCGGCTGAATTGACGCGCCTCCTGGTCAAGCAGGGCGCCGAAGTGCAGGTGGCGATGACCGAAGGCGCCAGCCATTTCGTCACCGCGACGACCTTTCAGGCACTCTCCGGGCGGCCGGTGTTTACCGATCAATGGGATCAGCGGATGGCCAACGCCATGGCCCATATCGACCTGTCGCGGCAGGCCGATCTGATCGTCATCGCGCCGGCTTCGGCCGATTTTCTCGCGCGCGTCGCCAACGGTCTGGCCGACGATCTGCTGGCGACCCTGGTGCTGGCCCGCGATTGCCCCCTGCTGATGGCCCCGGCAATGAACCGGCAGATGTGGGAAAACCCGGCGACCCGGCGCAATGTCGCCCGCTTGCAGGCCGATGGCGTTGGCCTGCTCGGCCCGGCCTGCGGCGAGCAGGCCTGCGGCGAGATCGGCGTCGGCCGCATGCTGGAGCCGGAAGACATCCTTGACGCCGTACTGGCTTTCTTCACGCCCAAATTGCTGGCCGGCAAAAAGGTTTTGCTGACGGCCGGGCCGACCTTCGAGGCCATCGACCCGGTACGCGGCATCACCAACCTGTCGTCGGGACGGATGGGCTATGCCCTGGCCCGTGCCGCGCAGCAGGCCGGCGCCGAGGTGACGCTGGTTTGCGGCCCGGTGGCCTTGCCGACGCCCGCCGGGGTGACGCGCATCGACGTGCGTAGCGCCCTCGACATGCAGGCGGCGGTCATGGCGCGCGCCGCAGCCAGCGACATTTTCATCGCCGTCGCCGCCGTTGCCGACTACCGCGTCGCCCAGACCGCCGAGCACAAACTGAAGAAAGACGAGGGCGGCCTGCCGCTGCTGGAACTGGTCGAAAACCCGGACATCCTCGCCGGCGTCGCGGCACTGGAAAACGGGCCGTTCTGCGTCGGCTTCGCGGCCGAAAGCCACAACCTCGAAGCCTATGCCCAGGCCAAGCGGCAGAAGAAAAACGTGCCGCTGGTGGTCGGCAACCTGATTCAGGATGGCTTCGGCGGCGACGACAACCGCCTGATTTTGGTGGACGACCACGGCGCGCATCCGCTGCCGCCGGCGAGCAAGGCGACGCTGGCGCGGCAACTCATCGAACATATCGCTCATCTCATGGAAAGCCGCTGATGCCTGCCATCGACCTGAAAATTCTCGACGACCGCCTGCGCCAATCGCCGCCGCATTACGCGACGCCCGGTTCGGCCGGCCTCGACCTGCGCGCCTGTATCCCGGAGCCGCTGCCTCTCACCCCCGGCCAGACGACGCTGGTGCCGACCGGCATGGCCATTCACCTCGCCGATCCGGGCCTGGCGGCGATGATCCTGCCGCGCTCCGGCCTCGGTCACAAGCACGGCATCGTGCTCGGCAATCTGGTCGGCCTGATCGATTCGGACTATCAGGGCGAGTTGATGGTGTCGCTGTGGAATCGCGGTCAGGAAAACTTCACCCTCAATCCGCTCGACCGCATCGCGCAACTGGTGGTGGTGCCGGTGCTCCAGGTCGCCTTCAACGTGGTCGATGAATTCACCGACAGCGCGCGCGGCGCGGGCGGTTTCGGCAGCACCGGCAAAGCCTGAGAGCAACCAGAATCGCTCCTTTTCTGGGGCAAGAACCCTGCCACTGGATTTCTCCAACATGAAAAGCCTTTACCTCAGCCGCTGGGTCGATCAGTATCTGACAGAGCACCCGGTTCGGGCCAACTCGCTCATCATCACCATTTATGGCGATTTCGTCGCGCCCCACGGCGGCACCATCTGGCTGGGCAGCATCATCAAGCTGGCCCAGCTCCTGGGTGTCAACGAAAGATACGTGCGCACCAGCGTTTATCGCCTGTCCCAGGAGAAGTGGCTGGCCTCCGAGCGGATCGGCCGCAAAAGCTATTACCGCCTGACCTTATCGGGCCGGCGGCGCTTCGAGCAAGCTTTCCGGCGCATCTACTACCCGCTCAAAAATACCTGGAGCGGTGAATGGCAGTTGGTGATCCTGCCATCCTCCCTGGCCGCCAGCGAGCGCGACGCGCTGCGCAAGGAACTGCTCTGGGCCGGTTACGGCGCCATTGCCTCGGGGGTGCTCGCCCATCCCTCGGCTGATACCGAGGCGCTGCTCACCGTGCTTCAGGACAACGGCACCGAGGACAGGGTCGTCGCCATGACGGCGGCCAGCATCGACACTCTCGACAGCCGCCCCTTGCAGGAACTGGTGCGCGAGTGCTGGAACCTGGACAGCATTCGCGCCACCTACGGCGAGTTCGTCGACCGTCTCAAGCCCGTGCTGCGCGCCCTGCGCAACGCCAGCGAACTCGATCCCGAGCAATGCTTCACATTGCAGACCATCGTCATGCATGATTTCCGCCGCGCGCTGCTGCAAGACCCTCTGCTGCCCTCGCAACTGCTACCACCGGACTGGAGCGGCAGCACCGCCCGGGAAATCTGCCGGGACATCTACCGCCTCACCTTCCGGCAAGCCCAGCGGCATATCCTGCAAATCGGCGAAACCCCCGACGGCCCGCTACCGGCCGCCGCCCCCTATTTCTACGAGCGTTTCGGCGGGCTGGTGGATATTCCGCCAGGCCTCGAGGGGATCGCCATCTGAGGCAATGCACCGGATGGGATGCAGCGCAATCCCGGCCTTTGGGCGCTCGCCGCTCAGGCGGCCATTTTGGCGGCCTTGGCGGCGACCTTCCCGCGTAGCTTCTCCACCTCAATGACGAAACGCCCGTGGGTGCCGCGGCTGATTTCCTCGCTGCCATCCCTGGCCACAAGATCAAAGGTGACCAGACGGCCTTCGACCTTGGCCACGCTCAGGCTGATGGTGACCGTCATACCGAGCAGGGTCGCGCCGCTGTGGGTGATGGCGATGCCGGTGCCGACCGAATCTTCCCCGGCATCGGCGTAATCCAGCAGAAATTCACGGCAAGCGACTTCAAAATCGCGCACCAGTTCGGGAGTCGCGTAAACCCGTAGGGATTCGCCCAGAAAATCAATGGTGCGCGGCTTGTCGATGGTCAGGCTGCGGCTGGCGGTCAGGCCAGCGACGAGTGTGTTTTTCATCGTGGATGCTCTCCTGGTTGATAGGTAAGGCCGGGGCGAGGTTCGAGTCTGACCTGCGGACTCAGGATTCATATCCCGGCTGCTCCAGCCAGTGCCTACGGGATACAAATCCATATTAACATTAATTAATTTTTGTATCGGTTGACAATAGTCAACCAAGCCGGTTGCCGGCCACACCGTTGCGGAATCCAGCCGCTGAACCGCGTATCTCCGGGTAACCGCCCACTGTGTAGCCCGAACCGAGAGCCGCGATTTTGCCAAGTCAGCGACCGCTCTGCGAAGCCAGGGCATAAGCCAGAAAGGCAGATGAAATGGATTTCACAGCCGATTACACAGGACGCTGGACAGTGCTTTTCGCCACTCTTTTCCCGCAGGCTGCTACGAAATAACTATCTTTTCCCGATGGGCATACTCCCAATTATTCGTTGACTCCCCGGGTGATGCATGGATAATCCAGTTGATGCCAACATGATACTAAATATAAAAATATATTTTGTGTTTAGTATCGCTAACAAGGGACACAAACACCGGCGCGGCTGCCGGAACGATAGCGATGTGCCAGCGAGGAGCGAGGGTGAAGCGCGTTTCAGAGTCGATGATGGATGGACATGGCAAGGTTGGTATCGAGCGCCGGGCGGCCGACGCCAATAGGGTGAAGCGGGTTCCAAGCTTGTGCTACAACTGCGTAGCCGGCCCCGACCTGCTCAATGTCAAGGTGGTCGATGGCGTCGCCACCGAGATCGAACCCAATTTCGCCGCCGAGAGCATCAGCCCGGCCCGGGGCCGGCCCTGCGTCAAGGCCTATGGCCTGGTGCAGAAAACCTACAATCCCAACCGCGTATTGCGGCCCATGAAGCGCACCAACCCGAAAAAGGGGCGCGACGAGGATCCCGGTTTCGTGCCCATCTCCTGGGACGAGGCACTCGATCTCCTGGCCGGCAAATTCAATGCCATCCGCGAAAAAGGGCTGATCGACCCGGCCGGGCTGCCACGGGTGGCGGTCAGCCTTGGCCACGGCGGCACGCCGGCCAATTATATGGGCGCCTTTCCGGCCTTTCTGGCCGCCTGGGGGGCTGTCGATTACAGCTTCGGCTCCGGGCAAGGGGTCAAGTGCGTCCATTCCGAGCACCTTTACGGGGAATTCTGGCACCGCGCCTTCACCGTCGCCGCCGACACGCCCAATATCCGCTTGCTGCTCTCCATCGGCACCAATATCGAGGTGTCCGGCGGCCCCTGCGCCGTCACCCGCCATGCCGACGCCCGCATCCGCGGCTACAAGCGCATCCATGTCGAGCCGCACCTGTCGGTGACCGGAGCCTGCTCGGCCGAGTGGGTACCGATCCGGCCCAAGACCGACCCGGCCTTCATGTTCGCCCTGATCCACGTTCTCGTCTGCGAGCACGGCGTGGCCGCCCTTGATGTGCCCTTCCTGCGCGACCGCACCTCCTCCCCCTATCTGGTCGGGCCGGACGGCATGTATTTGCGCGACCCGGCCAGCGCCAAGCCGCTCATCTGGGACGAGGCGAGCGGCCGGGCAGTGCCTTTCGACACGCCGGGAACGACGCCAGCCCTTACCGGCCGTCATCAGGTGGCCACGGCCATCAGCGTCGACGCCGACGATCTGCACCGGGAATGGACTGATGTGACGGGCGAACCCGCCTATCAGAAACTGGTCGATCACATGGAGAAATATTCGCCGGAATGGGCTGCGGCCATTTGCGACATTCCCGCTGCCACCATCCGCCGCATTGCCAACGAATACCTGGAAAACGCCGGCATCGGCGAAACCACCGAGATTGACGGGCAGATCGTGCCCCTGCGCGGCGTCGCGGTGACGCTGGGCAAATCGGTGAATAACGGCTGGGGCGCTTACGAGTGCTGCTGGGCGCGCACCCTGCTGGCGGTGCTGGTCGGCGCGCTGGAAGTGCCCGGCGGCACGGTCGGCACCACCGTGCGCCTCAACCGCCCGCACGACAACCGGCTGCTGAGCGTCAAGCCCGGCGAAGACGGTTTCATGGCGCAGAACTTCAACCCGACCGACAAGGAACACTGGATTGCCGAGCCGACCGGGCGCAACGCCCATCGCACCCTGGTGCCCATCGTCGGCCATTCGGCCTGGGCACAGGCGCTGGGGCCGACCCAGTTGACCTGGATGTTCCAGAAGGAGCGTCCGGCCGACTGGAACATGCCGACCCCGACCCTGCCGGAACTGTGGATCGTCTATCGCTCCAACCCGGCCATCTCTTTCTGGGATACCCGGCGCATGGTGGACAACATCGCCGCCTTTCCCTTCGCGGCCTGTTTTGCCTACACCATCGACGAAACCAATTTCTTCGCCGACCTGCTGCTGCCGGAGGCCACGGATTTGGAATCCTCGCAGCTCATCCGCCTCGGCGGCACCAAGTACATCGAGCAGTTCTGGGAACACAAGGGCGTGGTGCTGCGTCAGCAGGCGGTCGAGCCGCAAGGCGACTGCCGGGATTTCACCTGGATCAGCACCGAGCTGGCCCGCCGCACCGGCCTTCTCGAACCGTTCAACCAGGCCATCAACCGGGGTGTCGCGGGGATTGCCCCGCTCAAGGGCGAAGGCTACGACTTCAGCCTCGACCCGCAACAGGTTCATTCGCCGGAGACCATCTGGAATGCCGTCTGCCAGGCGGCGACCGCCGACATGTCCGCCGGCCGCGAAGTGCATGACCTCGACTGGTTCAAGGCCAACAGCTACTACATGCAGCCGATTTCGCGCCTCCAGTGGTACTTGACGCCGACCCTGGCGGCTCAGGGGCTGCGTTACGAGCTGCCCTACCAGGAGCGGCTGCTGCGCGTCGGCCAGGAACTGAAAAACCGTCTGCACGAGAAAAAAATGTTCTGGTGGGACGAGCAGCTTTCCGAATACGCCGCCTTGCCCGAGTGGCACGATGTGCCAGGCCGCTGGGAGAGGGCGCTGGTCAATGCCGGGGCCAAGCCGGAGGATTTTCCCTTCTGGCTGCTGGCCGCCAAGAGCATGCAGTATCACGCCGGCTCCAACGTCAGCATCGCCCTGATGCGGGAAGTGTCGCTCAATGTCCGCGGCCATACCGGCGTCATCATCAACGCGACGGCAGCGGCCCGCCTCGGCATCGCCGAGGGCGACCGGGTGGAGATCCGCTCCCATATCGGCTCGACTTACGGCAATGCCGTTCTCGTCCAGGGGGTGCGCCCCGACACCCTGGTCATCCTCGGTCAATTCGACCACTGGGCGACGCCTTTCGCCAAGGATTTCGCCATGCCCAGCCTGAATACCGTCGCCCCCATGTCGCTGGAACTCACCGACGCCACCGGCTCCGGTTCGGACATCGTCCGCGTCGCCCTGCGCCGGGTTGCCGGAGGAGCCGCACAATGACCCGCTACGCCATGACCATCGATCTGCGCCGCTGCGTCGGCTGCCAGACCTGTACGGCCGCGTGCAAGAACGCCAACGCAACACCGCCGGGCGTGCAATGGCGGCGCGTCCTCGATCTGGAGAGCGGCGAATTTCCCGATGTCCGCCGCAGCTTCATGCCGGTGGCCTGCATGCACTGCGACGAGCCACCCTGCGAGAACGTCTGCCCGACCACGGCCACCAAAAAACGGGCGGATGGCCTGGTCACCATCGACTACGACCTCTGTATCGGCTGCGCCAACTGCATCATGGCCTGCCCTTACGAAGCGCGCAGCATCGCCCACGAAGCCCATTTCGCCTATGGCGACAAGCCGATTGCCTCGGAAGCCGTGCGCTTCGACCCGGGCCGTCTGGCGGTAGCGACCAAATGCTCCTTCTGCAAGGAGCGCATTGATCTGGCGGCGACCACCGGCCAGGTTCCCGGCCGCGACCCCGAGGTAACGCCGGTCTGCGTCAATTCCTGCATGTCCGGCGCCATGAAATTCGGCGACCTGGACGATCCGCAAAGCGTGGTTTCCCGCTTCCTGGCCGAAACCAGGCAGTTTCGCATCCACGAGGAACTCGGCACCGGGCCGGGGGTTTACTACATCTGGGACGCGCCATGATGATGACCAAACCCGCTTTTCCTGCCGCCGCGCTTTCCACCACTGTCCCCCGGCACCTGAGCGCCAGGCGCCAGAATTATTGGGATTGGCGCGCCGCTGGCAACTTCATCGGCGGCGGCACCGGCGGCAGCCTGCTCTTTTTCACCGCCTGGGTCGCCCAGGGCAGCGGCGCTTTCATCGCCCTGGCGCTGATCGCCCTGGCCGTGATGGCCGTTGGGCTGACCTGCGTCTGGCTGGAAATCGGCCGTCCCTGGCGGGCGCTCAACGTCTTCCGCCATTCAACCTCGTGGATGACGCGCGAGGCGGCGGTAGCGACCCTGCTGTTCGCCGTCACCCTGCCCATCCTCTTTTTCGCCAACGCCGCCCTGTTCTGGATCAGCGGCCTGCTCGGGCTGCTGTTCGTCTATAGCCAGGCGCGCATCCTGACTGCCGACAAGGGCATTCCGGCCTGGCGGCATCCGCGCTGCGTGCCGCTGATGTTGAGCACAGGCCTGTGCGAGGGCGCCGGCCTGCTGGCCCTGCTCGCGCCCTGGCTGGCCCCGGCGGCCGGCAACTGGCTGCCGCCCCTGCTCACCGGGCTGATCGTGGCGCGCGTTCTGCTGTGGCGGGAATATCTCGATGGCCTGCGCCAGGCCGGCATTCCGCGCGGCGCACTCGATGTGCTGCAAGCCCTCGACCGTCCTTTCGTCGTCGTCGGCCATGCCGTGCCGGTCGCGCTGCTGCTGGTTAGCTGGCTGGATGCCGCCGCCGCTCTGCGCCCGCTGCTGACCGCGCTGGCCGGTTTTTGCGCGCTGACCGCCGGCTGGGCCATCAAATACAACCTGGTGCGCCGGGCTTCCTGGAACCAGGGTTTTGCCTTGCCGCACCAGCCGGTGCGCGGGCGTAAAACAGCAACGATGGCGCCAACGGCTGGACGGAACGACGCGGCGAGCCTTTAAGCGAAATCCATGCTGGTAATCCCAAGGCGGGATCGCCAGCGCAATGGCAGGAGGAGATCATGTACGAAGTGCGTTTGCACGGACGCGGCGGCCAGGGCGCCGTACTGGCGGCGGGCATTCTCGCCGCCGCCCTGGTCGAGGAAGGCAAGTTCGCCGTTGCCATCCCGTCGTTCGGCTTCGAGCGCCGGGGCGCGCCGGTGGCGGCCTTTCTGCGCTGTGACGAGCGGGAGATCCGCCGCATGACCAATATCTACACGCCTGACTGCGTGATTTGCATTGATCCAACCGTATCCCGTTCGGTTGATATTCTGGCCGGCCTCAAGCCCGGCGGCGCGCTGATTCAGACCAGCAACCGGCCCGTTGAGGAATTACTCCTGAACGAGGCCGTGGGCACGGTCGGGTTGTGCGACGCAGTGCGTCTGGCGCGCGAGATTTTCGGCCGCCCGATCACCAACACCCTGATGCTCGCCGCCTTTGCCCGCGCCACCGGCGTCGTGTCGCTGGCAGCATTACAGCAGGCGCTGCGCGACTCGGAATTCCGCGATGCCGGCCTCAGCCAGAACCTGCTGGCCCTGGAACGGGGTTACCACGAAACAACCGTGCATCATCTGGAAAGGAGGGCCGCCGCATGACCAGCCCTGCCAATCGTCACACCGCCTACCCGATGTTCAACCCGGCGGCCAGCCAGGTGCCGGATGATCTCTGCCCCATCGCCACCCGCATCAATCCCATGCTGCCCGGCGACTGGCGCAGCCTGCGTCCGATGGTAGATCGGGACAAATGCGTCAAGTGCGCCATCTGCTGGCTGTATTGCCCGGTGCAATGCATTGAGGAAAAACCGGCCTGGTTCGACATCAATCTCAAGACCTGCAAGGGTTGCGGCATTTGCGCCAATGAATGCCCGCACCGCGCCATCACCATGATCGAGGAGGCCGCATGAACAGCGCCAGCGTTGCCGAACGGCCCGCGCCCGTCAGCGAAAAAAAGCCCAAATATATGCTCTGCGAGGGCAACGAGGCGGCGGCCCTGGGCGTCGCCCTGGCTCGGCCGGACATGGTGGCGCTCTATCCCATCACGCCGCAGTCCTCGCTGGTCGAGCATCTGGCCAAGCTCGTCGCCGATGGCCGCATGGATGCCGACGTGGTCGAAGCCGAGGGCGAGCACTCGGTGCTCTCGGTGCTCCAGGGGGCAACGCTGGCCGGCGGCCGCACCTATACCGCCACCTGCGGGCCGGGCCTGGCCTTCATGTTCGAGCCGTATTTCCGCACCGCCGGCATGCGCCTGCCGATGGTGATGACCATCGTCACCCGCGACGGCATTACGCCGCAGTCGGTCTGGGGCGGCCATCAGGACGCCATGACGGTGCGCGAGGTGGGCTGGGTACAGATTTATTGCGAAAGCGTGCAGGAAGTGCTTGACACCACGGTGATGGCCTTCAAGATCGCCGAACATCACGATGTCATGTTACCCGTCAATGTCTGCCTGGATGGCAATTACCTCTCCTACGGCTCGGCCCGCATCGAAATGCCGGAGCAGGCCGAAGTCGACGCCTTCATGGGCGGCAAGGATGTGAACTGGCATGTGGCGCTCGATCCCCTGCGCCCAATGGCCGTCGACCCGATGACCGGCAACGCCAGCGGCAGCGGCCCCGCCACCTTCGTGCGCTACCGCAAGGGCCAGTGCCGCGGTATGCAGAATGCGCTCAAGGTCATCGAGGAGGTGCACGCCGACTGGGGCCGGCGCATCGGCCGCCACTACGCCCCGCTGGTCGAGGAATACCGCCTGGACGACGCCGATTTCGCCCTGCTCACCCTGGGCAGCATGACCGGCGCCGCCAAGGACGCGGTCGATGAGGCGCGTGCCGCCGGGCGGCGGATCGGCCTCATCAAGATCAAGACCTTCAGCCCCTTCCCGATCGACGCTTTGCAGCGCGCCCTGCGCAACGTCAAGGCGCTGGGCGTGGTCGACCGCTCGGTGGCCTTCCGCTGGAACTGTGGGCCGATGTTTCAGGAAACTCTGGGCGTCCTCTACCGCCTCGACCGCCATCTGCCGGCGCAGAGCTTCATCGGCGGCCTGGCCGGGGCGGACATCACGGTGGAACATTTCCATCGGGTCATCAATGACACCGAGGCGCTGATGCAGCAGCCGGAGCGGATTTACCACGAGCCGGTGTGGCTGAACGAGAAGGACTGAACCATGGACGCCACTCAATACCTTATCGTCGGCAGCAGTCACGCCGCCATCGAAGCCGTCAATGCCATCCGTCTGCACGACGCCGAGGGCAGTTTGACCCTGGCGACCAAGGATTCGCAGTTGCCTTATTCGCCGACCGTGCTGCCCTATGTGGTGTCGGGCCGCTCGTCGCCTGACCGCGCTTTTCTGCGCGATGACAATTTCTTCGCCCGGCAGAAAGTGGATTTTCGCCGCGGCTGCGCCCTTTCCGCGCTTGACCCGCAGCGCAAGCTGGCCCGCTTTGCCGACGGCAGCGAAATCGCCTTCGACAAAATTCTGCTCGCCACCGGCGCGGCCCCCGTCCGTCCGCCCATCCCCGGCCTCGACACCGTGCCCTGTCACGTCCTGCGCACGCTCGACGACGCCACCGGCCTCCGGGCCGCCAGCGGCAGGGCCAGGCGGGCCGTGGTTCTCGGCGGCGGACTGGTCGGCATGCACGCCGCCGAAAATCTGGTCGAGGCCGGCCAGGTCGAGGTCACCATCGTCGAAATGAACAGCCAGGTCATGGGCGGCTATTTCGACGCCACCGCTGCCGCGCTGATCGAAAAAGCCTTTGCCGCTCACGGCGCGCGTCTGCTCACGGGCCACAAGGTGGTAGCCGCCGCCCCGGCCGGACAAGGGGCTGTGCTGGCTCTGGACAATGGCGAAAACCTGGAGGCCGATCTGCTGCTCGTCGCCGTCGGTGTGCAGCCCGACCTCGGCTATCTGAACGGCAGCGGCGTTGCCTGCCAGGCCGGTATCTTGGTCGACGACACCATGCAGACCAGCGCCGCCGGCGTCTGGGCCGCCGGCGATTGCGCCCAGGCGCGCAATTTTTTCACCGGAACCAATACGCTCAACGCCATTTTGCCCGCCGCCGCCGAGCAGGGCCGCATCGCCGGCATGGCGATGGCCGGCGACTCCGACCTCAAACCGTATCGCGGCGGCGTGCCGTTGAATACCTACCGCTTCTTCGGCCATCACGCCCTTTCCGTCGGCAATGGCGATGCGCCGCCGGGGGCCGAGGTCATGACGCGCCTCGATGAAGCCCAGGGGCGCTATCTCAAGGCCATTTTCCACGAAGACTGCCTGCGCGGCATTTTCGCCATCGACGAATTTTTCGATGGCGGCGTGATGTGGGAACTCATCCGCCGCCGCATCGACCTGTCGGCGATGCGCGAGCGGTTTTTTGCCGATCCCCTCGCGGCGGGCCGCGAGTTGATGTCGCAACACTGGCGCTAGGAGAAGGACATGGGAAACGCCTGTAACACCATCACCTTCAACGCCGCCCAATGCGACGGCTGCGGCCTGTGCATGACCGCCTGCGCGGAAACCAAGGGCAGCGCCCGCATCCAGGTGTTGCCGGCTGAGGATAAGACTTATGCCCTGAGCCTGTGCCGCCAGTGCGGCGATCCGCACTGCGTCTCGACCTGCCCGACCGGAGCCTTGACCAAGGATGTCGACACCGGAGTTATCGCCTGGAATGGCGACAAGTGCGTCGATTGTCTGCTGTGCACCGTCGGCTGTTCTTATGCCGGCATCAGCCTGGACGCCCAAACCCGGCGCGTTGTCAAATGCGACACCTGCGACGGCGCGCCGGCCTGCGCCGCCGCCTGCCCGACCAAGGCATTGCGCTACGTCACCACGGCCCGCATCTACAACGAGGTGCGCGACTGGGAAGACCTGTTCGCCCCCGGCCTCTCCGGCTGCCAGGGCTGCAATACCGAACTCCTGATGCGCCACACCATGCGCCGGGTCGGCCCGGACAGCGTGCTGGCGACGCCGCCGGGCTGTGTGCCGGGCATGGGTTCGGTCGGCTTCAACGGCCTGGCCGGTACCAAGGTGCCGGTTTTTCATCCGCTGCTGACCAATACCGCCGCCATGCTGGCCGGCGTCAAACGCCAGTACAACCGGCTGGGCCGCGAGGTGACGGCGATTGCCATCGCCGGCGACGGCGGTGCCGCCGACGTCGGTTTCCAGTCCCTGTCGGGCGCGGCGGAGCGCGGCGAGCAGATGCTGTTCATGGTCATCGACAACGAGGGCTACATGAACACCGGCATGCAGCGCTCCGGCTGCACTCCCTTCGGCGCGTGGACGTCCACCACGCCGGTCGGCCCAGAATCCCGGGGCAAGAGCCAGGACGCCAAGAATCTGCCGCTCATCATGATGCAGCACCGTTGCGCCTATGTCGCCACCGCCTCGACCGCCTACATGGAAGATTTCTACGACAAGCTCGACCGGGCCATCCAGGCGGCGAAAACAGGCTTTGCCTACCTGCATGTGTATTCGCCGTGCACCACCGGCTGGCGCTTTCCCGCCGATCAAAACATGGAAGTGGCGAGAAAGGCGGTGGAAACCAATTTCGTTCTGCTCTGGGAATACACCCCCGGCCAGGGCTTGCGCTTCACCCATGCGCCGGACAATCCCCTGCCGGTCACCGCTTATCTCAAAGTCATGGGCCGCTTCCGCCACCTGAGTCCTGAACAGATCAGCCACATTCAGAACAAGATCGAGGAAAACTCGGCTTTTGTAACCAGCCTCGCCCAGTCCGCAGCGGCCCAAGCATGAATAAAACGGAGGAATGACAAGATGAAACGGGAAAATACCCAGGTTGCCCAAACTGCCGAATGCGAGCCGATCGAAAAAGCCAGCCGCGACGAGTTGAGCGCCGTCCAGTTGGCGCGCATGAAATGGTCGGTACGCCATGCCTACGACAACGTTGCGCACTACCGGGCGAAATGCGACCAGGCCGGCGTCCATCCAGACGATCTCAAGGAACTTGCCGATCTCGCCAAATTCCCCTTCACCAGCAAGGCGGATCTGCGCGAAACCTATCCTTACGGCATGTTCGCCGTCCCCATGCGGGATGTGGTGCGCATTCACGCAACCTCCGGCACCACGGGCCGGCCAGCCGTGGTGGGCTACACCAGAAACGACATCGCCATGTGGTCGAAGGTGGTGGCCCGCTCCTTCCGGGCCGCCGGCGGCACGCCCGATGACATCATCCTCAACTCTTACGGCTACGGCCTGTTCACCGGCGGCCTCGGCGCCCACTACGGCGGCGAGGAGCTGGGCGCAACGGTGATTCCCATGTCGGGCGGGCAGACCGAGCGGCAGGTGCAGTTGATCCGCGATTTCCGGCCCACCATCATGATGGCCACCCCGTCTTACATGCTGACGGTCGCCGATGAGCTTGAGCGCGAAGGCATGGGGCCTGACGACATTTCGCTGCGCATCGGCGTCTTTGGCGCCGAGCCGTGGACCAACGAAATGAGGATGGAAATCGAGCGCCGCCTGGGCCTCGACGCTCTCGACATCTACGGTCTTTCCGAAGTCATCGGGCCGGGCGTCGCCTGTGAGTGCATTGAAACCAAGGACGGCCCCCATATCTGGGAAGACCACTTCTACCCCGAGATCATCGACCCCGTCACCGGCGAGGTGATGCCCGACGGCGAACCCGGGGAACTGGTGTTCACCTCGCTGACCAAGGAGGCGTTTCCGGTCATCCGCTACCGTACCCGCGACCTCACCCACCTCTTGCCCGGCACCGCCCGCAGCATGCGGCGCATGGGCAAGATCACCGGGCGCAGCGATGACATGCTCATCATCCGCGGCGTCAATGTGTTCCCGACCCAGATCGAGGAGATTCTTCTCAGGAACCCCAACCTGTGCGCCCAGTATCAGTTGCAGGTGAGCCGGGAAGGCCATATGGACACCCTCGATGTCTATGTCGAAGTGCGCCAGGATCTCTCGGATCGCACCTCGGAGAAGGAGATGGCCGCCATTGCCGCCGATGCCCGCCACCACATCAAGAACCAGGTCGGGATAACGACCAATGTCCATGTCCTGCCGACGGGGAAAATCGAACGCACCCAGGTCGGCAAGGCCAAGCGCGTCATCGACAAGCGCCCGCGCGAATAAGCACGGGGCTGGCCGGCGGAGCAGCGGCCCCGCCAGTCAGCGAATGAAATCCGGGAACAGGAGGACAAAACGAACCGAGATAAATTTCTTGATACAAATTAAGCAAAAATAATTTTTAATCTGGATCAAATAAAGCAAACCCGCGAGGCCTTCCTCGTTTCTTATTCAAAAGAGCGCCCATTGATCCGCTCAAGCACTTATCGGAGGAGATGACATGATGAAAACCACAACCACGGCCGGTATCGTCCTGGCCGCCACGACGCTGCTGGCAAGCGGCGCGGCATTGGCCCAGATCAAGATCGGCATCACGGTGGCGGCCACGGGGCCGGCGGCCTCGCTGGGCATTCCGCAAAAAAACACAGTGTCGCTGCTGCCCAAGGAAATCGCCGGCAAGAAGATCGAATACATCGCGCTCGACGATGCCTCCGACACTACGACAGCGGTCAAGAACACGCGCAAGTTCATC
This sequence comes from Desulfobulbus sp., assembly GCA_009782025.1. GTDB lineage: Bacteria > Pseudomonadota > Gammaproteobacteria > Burkholderiales > Rhodocyclaceae > Azonexus. Next base: position 15,480 of record WQUQ01000231.1, read on the forward strand.
GACGAGGACAAGGTCGATCTGGTCATCGGTTCGAGCATCACGCCCAATTCGCTGGCCATGGTCGATGTCGCCGCCGAAGGCAAGACGCCGATGATTTCCAACGCCGCCTCGACGCTGATTGTCGAGCCGATGGACGACAAGCGTTACTGGGTGTTCAAGACGCCGCAGAACGACGCGCAGATGGCCTCGGCCATCGCCGAGCACATGGCCGGCCAGGACATCAAGCGCGTTGGCCTGATCGCCTTTGCCAACGCCTACGGCGATTCGTGGCAGAAGGAATTCAGCAAGGCGGCGGAAGCGCGCAAGATCGAGATCGTGGCGACCGAGCGTTTTACCCCCACCGACCAGTCGGTGACCGGCCAGGTGCTGAAGATCGCGGGGGCCAAGCCGGATGCGGTGCTGGTGCTCGGCTCCGGCACGCCGGCGGCGCTGCCGGTGCGGGCGCTCAAGGAACGCGGCTACAAGGGCAAGCTCTACCAAACCCACGGTGCGGCCAACCCCGATTTCCTGCGCGTCTGCGGCAAGGATTGCGAAGGCACCTATCTGCCCGTCGGGCCGATCCTGGTCGCCGACCAGTTGCCCGACAGCAACCCGATCAAGAAAGTGGCGATGGAATACAAGGCCGCTTACGAAGGCGCTTTCGGCGGTCAGGTTTCGCTCTTTGGCGGCTATATGTGGGATGCCCACCTGATTTTCGCCAGAGCCTTGCCCGAGGCGCTGAAGAAAGCGCAGCCGGGCACGCCCGCCTTCCGCCAGGCATTGCGTGACGCCATCGTCAACGTCAAGGATCTGCCGACCTCGCAAGCCGTGGTCAACATGACGCCCACCGACCATCTTGGTCTCGATCAGCGTTCGCGCATGATGGTTCAGATCGTCGATGGCAAGTGGAAGCTGCTGAATTGAGCAAGCGTCTGGCATAACCATGAGAGCCTGTTTGCGATCTCGGCGCGAGGTGTGCGGGATGCGGCTTGGGATGGGCTGCAAGGCGCAAGCCGCAGCCAATGGTTGTTCCATTGGCAAGGGTTGCAACGCAGCAGACCGCCCAAGCCGCGCCCGCACGCCCGTGCAGGGATCGCAAACAGGCTCTGAGTACCGCCCCGATGCTTTCGGGGTGGTTTCATGCCGCGTCATGAACATGATGCGTGACGCTCGGCCTCGCGGCGGGCGGTTGCCTTGATGCTGCCCGGAATTGCCTGGCAAGCGCCAGATCCCTGAAAAAAGAAAGCGGAAATCCCTATGGATTTATCAATATTCGCCATCCTTGTACAAGATGGCGTGACATCAGGCGCGATTTACGCGCTGCTGGCGCTGGCCTTCGTGCTGGTATTTTCCGTTACTCGCGTAATTTTTCTCGCGCAGGGCGAATTTGTTGCTTATGGCGCGCTCTCACTGGCCGCCATCCAGAATCATCAAGCGCCGCTGACCGCCTCGATGCTGGTGGCGCTGGGCGTGCTGACCTTTCTCGTCGAAATGGGCCGCACTCTGTTGCAGCCGGAGCTGCGCCTGCATGCGGGGCGCACCGGCGCGGTGTATGCCGTCAAATACCTGCTGTTTCCCCTGGCGGTGTTCGCCGCCGCCCGGCTGCTCGCTCCCCTGGATCTGCCCCAGCTCGTGCAAGTGCCGCTGGCGCTGCTGATCGTCGTGCCGATGGGGCCGATGATCTACCGCCTGGCCTACGAGCCGCTGGTCGAGGCCAGCACGCTGGTGCTGCTGATCGTCTCGGTCGGCGTGCACTTTACGATGGTCGGCCTCGGGCTGGTCATGTTCGGCCCGGAAGGCTGGGCCACCACGGCGTTTTCCGACGCCCGCCTGGAAGTCCCCCTGGGCGCTGAACAACTCGTCATTTCCGGGCAAAGCCTGTGGGTCGTCGCCATCGCAGCGCTGCTGATCGCCGCGCTCTATGTCTATTTCACGCATACCTTGCCGGGCAAGGCCCTGCGCGCCACGGCGGTCAACCGGTTGGGCGCGCAACTGGTGGGCATCGGCGCCACGCTGGCCGGCCGCCTGGCATTCACGCTGGCGGCGGCGCTGGGCGCGCTTTCCGGCATTCTCGTCGGGCCGATCACCACGCTCAATTACGCCTCGGGCTTTCACATCGGTTTGCGCGGCTTCATCAGCGCCATCGTCGGCGGGCTGGCCAGCTTTCCGGTCGCGGCGCTGGGCACCTTGCTGGTTGGCATGCTGGAGTCATTTACCGCCTTCTGGGCCTCGGAATACAAAGAGGTGCTGGTGTTTACGCTGATTCTCCCCGTGTTGCTGTGGCGCTCGCTGGTTGGCGGCGGGCATGTCGAAGAAGAAGAGGAGGAGTGAAGCCATGACCACGCGTTACAACCTGCCGCCCCGCTTTCCCAAACCCGCGCCGATCAAGGAACCGGGGCCGCTCCCCAAGCGTTCGCTGCTGTCGCGCGAAAACCTGCTGTTGTTGCTCTTCATCGTCGCGGTGGCGCTCATGCCGGTGCTGCCGACGCCGGAACTGTGGATCACGCAACTCAACTACATCGGCCTGGCCAGCCTGGTGGCGCTCGGCCTGGTGCTGCTCACCGGCGTCGGCAACCTGACCTCGTTCGGGCAGGCGGCTTTCGTCGGGCTGGGCGCTTACAGCACCGCTTATCTGAGCACGCGCTACGGTCTTTCGCCGTGGATCGGCCTCCTGGTCGGCCTGCTCATCACGGCGATCTGCGCCTACCTGATCGGGCTGCTCACCATGCGCATGTCCGGCTTCTATCTGCCGGTGGCGACGATTGCCTGGGGTTTGTCGCTCTACCACCTGTTTGGCATCCAGGAGTTTCTCGGCAAGAACGATGGCATTGGCGACATTCCCTCGCTCAATTTCTTCGGCGCCACCCTGAACAGCGGCCGCGAGATTTATTACCTGATCTGGCTGGCGGTGATCCTCGCCATCTTCGCCATCCGCAATCTGCTCAACTCGCGCCCGGGTCGCGCCATCCGCGCCTTGCGCGGCGGCGGCGTCATGGCCGAGGCGATGGGCGTCAATACCGGCTGGATGAAGGTGGTGATCTTTGTTTTTGCCGCGATTCTGGCCTCCATCTCCGGCTTTCTCTACGCCCACTTGCAGCACATGGTGAACCCGACGCCCTTCGATCTCACCTACAGCATCAAATACCTGTTCATGGCCGTCATCGGCGGCATCGGCCAGGTCTGGGGCGCGGTCATCGGGGCCGGCGTGCTGACGGCGCTCGAAGAAGGCTTGAAGCGCATCCTGCCCGAACTGCTCGGCTCCCAGGGCAATTACGAGATCATCGTCTTTGGCCTGATGCTGGTGCTGCTGCTCCAGTACGCGCGCTTTGGCATCTGGTCGTTCATTCGCAAGTGGTTTCCACCGCCGCCGACGGCGCTGGCGCCCGCGCATGCCGACGAGCTGCCCAAACGCGAAAAACCCGCCGCCGGCGAACTGGTGCTCGACGTGCGCGCCGTGCGCAAGCAATTCGGCGGCCTGGTGGCGGTCAACGACGTCAGCTTTCAGGTCAATGCCGGCGAAATCATCGGCCTGATCGGCCCCAACGGCGCCGGCAAGTCGACCACCTTCAATCTCATTACTGGCGTTCTCGATGCCTCGGCCGGTGAAGTGCTCTACCGCGGCGAGCGCATCAGCAACCTGCCGTCGCGCGCCATCGTCCGGCGCGGTGTCGGCCGCACCTTCCAGCATGTGCAATTGCTCCCGCGCATGACAGTGTTGGAGAACGTGGCGCTTGGCGCGCACCTGCGCGGCGATTTCGCGCCGCAAGGCGGCGTGCTGGCGAGCATCCTGCGCCTCAACCGGGCCGAGGAGGAAAAGCTGCTGTTCGAGGCCAGCCAGCAACTGGAGCGCGTCGGCCTGGGCGAATACCGGTATCTGGAAGCGGGCAACCTGGCGCTGGGCCAGCAGCGCATCCTCGAAATCGCCCGCGCGCTGTGCTGCGACCCGGCCTTGCTGCTGCTCGACGAACCGGCAGCCGGCCTGCGCTATCAGGAAAAACAGGCGCTGGCCGCTCTGCTCAACAAGCTCAAGGGCGAAGGCATGAGCATCCTGCTGGTCGAGCACGACATGGATTTCGTCATGAACCTGACCGACCGCCTGGTCGTCATGGAATTCGGCACAAAAATCGCCGAAGGCGTACCGCATGAGGTGCAGCAGAACCCGGCGGTGCTCGAAGCCTATCTGGGCGGCGTGGAATAAGGAGCAGGCAGATGTCAATCGTCCTCGAAATCAAAGACCTGCATGCGCGTTACGGCAAGGTAGAAGCCTTGCACGGGGCCAACCTGAAGGTGGGAAAAGGCCAGATCGTCACCGTCATCGGCCCCAACGGCGCGGGCAAATCAACCCTGCTCGCCGCCATCATGGGCGCGCTGCCGATCACTGGCACGGCAACGGGCGTCGTCTCCTATCTTGGCCACAACCTGACCGGGCTGGCGGTGGAAAAACGCCAGGTGCGCGGCATGTGCCTGGTGCCGGAAAAGCGCGAGCTATTCACCACCATGAGCGTGCTCGACAACCTCATCCTCGGTGCCTACAGCCGCAAACGCGCCGGCGAACGGCACTACCTGGATCAACTGGATACGGTTTACCAGCTCTTTCCACGCCTGAAGGAGCGCAGCGGCCAGGCCGCCGGCACCCTCTCGGGCGGCGAGCGGCAGATGGTCGCGGTCGGCCGCGCGCTGATGTCCAAGCCCCAGCTCATCATGCTCGACGAGCCGAGTCTGGGGCTGGCGCCGCGCATCACCAAGGAGATGTTCCACATCATCAGCGAATTGCGCAAAACCGGCGTCGCCACCCTGCTGATCGAGCAAAACGCCCGCGCCGCGCTACAGATCGCCGACTACGCCTATGTGCTGGAAACCGGCAACATCACCCTCGAAGGCCCGGCGGAAAAACTGGCCAATGACCCGAGCGTGATCGAAACCTATCTCGGCCTGAATAAAAAGCATGACCCGCCCGCCCAGCCATGCCTGAGCGCTGGCGCAACCGACCCGCAAAATCGCCCTGAATAGGGCAGAACCCTGACTGGTCATACGCATGGCCAGTCAAAACAACCACTCAAGGAGATTTCGATGCAAAAGAAAATGATCGCTTTGGCCATTGCCGGCCTGGCTTCCAGCGCTGCCCTGGCGCAAACCCAGGTCACCCTTTACGGCGTTGCCGACGCCGGCCAGGCCTGGGTCAAGGGCGAAGGCCGCGGCCCCAACAACGACCAGAAGCGTGTTGGCCGTCTGGACAGCAACAGCTCCCTGCTTGGTTTCAAGGGAACGGAAGACCTGGGCAATGGCTTGAAAGCCATTTTCCAAATGGAGACGCAACTTGACATCAGCAACGGCAGCGGCTTTATCGGCGGTCGTGACACCTACGTGGGTCTGGGCGGAAATTTTGGTACGGTCCTCGGCGGCATCCTCACCCACCCGATGCGGCTCATGGGCGCCAAGGTTGATATTCTGCCGGGCGCGGCCGGTTTCGGCACCACAGCCGCCGTCACCGGCCAGATTTCAGGTCTGGGGGTACACACCGGCGCGGATGACCGCGCCACCAACACCCTTGCCTACATCACCCCCATTTTTGGCGGCGGCTTCTCGGCGACCGCGGCCTATATCAATGGCGAATCCCGCGTCGAGGACAATAACGCGCCGAAGGTCAACGCCAAGGCTTGGCAGATTGCGGGTCAATACGACAACGGCCCGCTTTACGTTGCGCTGGCTTACCACAAAACCACCGACATGCTGAATCAGCAGCACCCCGCCCTCAATGCCAACTGCGGCTCGGCTTGCAGCGCCATCGGCGCGGGTCTTGATGCCACCGTCTGGCGTGTTGCCGGCATCTACACCGCCCCCTTCGGCACCCGGTTCTCGGCCCTCTATGACCACACCAAGCTCGATCGGAGCGACGTCAATGAGACGACCCTGAAGCGTTCCGCCTGGTCGCTGGGCGTCGCCCACACCTTCGGCAACAACACCTTGGGCCTGCAATACGCCCGTTCGGGCGATACCAGTGTTTCCGGCGGCCCCGACTTCAACGACAGCACCCGCATCTGGACGCTGGCCTATCAGTACGCGCTCTCCAAGCGCACCATGCTGCAAGCGCGTTACTCCGACCTGAAGAACGACAGGGATGGCAAGAGCAACTTCTACCTGAATTCGGT
>WQUQ01000232.1 GCA_009782025.1 Desulfobulbus sp.
ACCGGTTCGCGCGAGGCGATCGAGTTGCGCGATGGCGACAAGGGCCGTTATCTCGGCAAGGGCGTGATGCAGGCGGTCGAGAATATCAATACCGAGATTTCCGAGGCCATCATCGGGCTGGATGCGCAGGAGCAGGCGTTCATCGACCAGTCGATGATCGAGCTGGACGGCACGGAGAACAAGTCGCGTCTGGGGGCGAACGCCATCCTGGCCGTGTCGATGGCGGTCGCCAAGGCCGCCGCCGAGGAATCCGGCCTGCCGTTGTACCGCTATTTCGGCGGCATGAGTCCGATGCAGATGCCGGTGCCGATGATGAACATCATCAACGGCGGGGCGCATGCCAATAACAGCCTGGATATTCAGGAATTCATGGTGATGCCGGTCGGCGCCAACACTTTCCGCGAAGCCTTGCGTTGCGGCGCCGAGATTTTCCACGCGCTGAAAAAGCTGCTGGACAAGGCCGGCCACTCGACCACCGTGGGCGATGAGGGCGGTTTCGCGCCCAATCTGGGCAGCCACGCCGAAGCCTTGCAGATCATCATGCAGGCGATCGAGGCCGCCGGTTACGTGCCGGGCCAGGATGTGCTGCTGGCGCTGGACTGCGCCGCTTCCGAGTTTTACAAGGATGGCAAGTACCATCTGGCGGGCGAAGGCTTGCAACTGACTTCGGCGCAATTTGCCGATTATCTGGTCAATCTGGCCGACCGCTTTCCGATCGTTTCGATCGAGGATGGCATGGCCGAGAGTGACTGGGACGGCTGGAAACTCTTGACCGACCGCCTGGGCGGCAAGATACAGATCGTCGGCGACGATATTTTCGTGACCAATACCCGGATCTTCAAGGAAGGCATCCAGAAGGGCATCGCCAACTCGATCCTCATCAAGATCAACCAGATCGGCACGTTGTCGGAAACCTTCGCCGCCATCGAGATGGCCAAGCGTGCCGGTTACACGGCGGTGATTTCGCACCGTTCGGGCGAAACCGAGGACAGCACCATCGCCGACATCGCGGTTGGCTTGAATGCCGGCCAGATCAAGACGGGGTCCCTGTCGCGCTCGGATCGCATCGCCAAGTACAACCAGTTGCTGCGCATCGAGGAAGATCTGGGCGATACCGCTTCCTACCCGGGGCGCGAGACTTTCTACAACCTGCGTTAACTCGCCATGCGCTGGCTGACGGGCGGCTTGATCGCCCTCATCATTCTCCTGCAATACCCGCTGTGGCTGGGTAAGGGAGGATGGCTGCGGGTCTGGGAGCACGACCGTCAGTTGCAGGTGCAGAAAGAAGCGACGAAAAAACTGGAAATCCGCAACGCGGGCCTCGATGCCGAGGTCCGCGATTTGAAGCAGGGCTACGACGCCATCGAGGAACGTGCCCGCTTTGAACTGGGCATGATCCGCCAGGACGAAAATTTCGTGCCGATACCTGAAAAAGTTCCTGGCAAGTAGAAAACAAGGGCATCGCTCTCGCAGTGTTCTCCGTTAAAATCGGCCCCAGCAGTCCATCGACGACAGCGCCCCAGGAGAACCCCATGCTGCTCAACGCCGGCGAGACCGCCCCGACTTTTGCCTTGCCGGACGCCGATATGGAGACTGTTGATCTGGCTTCGTATCTCGGCAAGAAGCATATCGTGCTGTTCTTCTATGCCAAGGATGGAACGCCTTGCTGCATTCAGGAGGCCACCGATTTCTCCGATCACGACAAGGAATTCGGCGAGCAGGGCTGTCTGGTGTTCGGCATCAGCCGCGACGATTGCCTGCAACACGCGGAATTCCGCGACCGGGAAGGCATCGGCCTGGCTTTGCTGTCCGACGCCGACGGCGCGGTGTGCAAGCAGTACGGCGTCTGGCAGGCCAGGGAGGTGGACGGCCGGAAGAAATTCGGCATCGTCCGTTCCACCTTCATCATCGACCGCACGGGTATCATTCGCCACGCGCTGTACAACATCAATACCAAGGGCCATGCACTCGATGTGCTGCGCCTCGTCAAGGAAATGAATTCATGAACATGCAGGTTGCCAAGGATACTGTCATCACCCTCGACTACCACGTCACCGATCCCGATGGCGAGGTCGTCGACGAAGGGCGCGAGCCCATCGTGTACCTGCACGGCGGTTACGACGACATCTTCCCCAAGATCGAGGAAGCGCTACAGGGCAAGAAAATCGGCGAGTCGATCCAGGTCAAGCTGCAACCGGACGAAGCCTTCGGCGATTACGATGCCGAGATGGTCGAAATCGAGCCGCGCCAGGATTTCCCCAAGGAACTGCAAGTCGGCATGCAGTTTGAAGGCAGCCCGGAGGACGGCGATGACGACGATTTCATCATCTATCGCGTCACCGACATCACCGACGACAAGGTGGTGCTCGACGGCAATCACCCGCTGGCCGGCATGGCGCTGATTTTTACCTGCACCGTGCGCACGATCCGCCCGGCCAGCGCCGAGGAAATCGAACACGGCCACGTGCACGACCCGGACGACGACGAGGAAACCTGCCACTGAGTTCCGACCCCGCCGATACCCCGACAATGCCCGTTACGACGGGCGTTGTCGTTTCTGGCGGGATATATTTTCAGGCATTCCGAAATATACTGTACAAAAAAAACAGTATTTGGCTATATTGACCCCATGAGCGGCGGCCAAGGCGCGCCGCGCCCTCTGCAACCGACTTTGGCATGGGAGCCGACATGAAACATATCCAGGCATGGTTCGAGCGGATCGCCGGTATTTCACGCGATGAAGCAGCGCGTCTGGCGCGGGCCAGGGAAATTTTTGCGGCGAGTGACGCCGATCTCGTCCGCCTCCAGTTGCCGGCCTGCTGGCGGCGGACGCCACGCATCCGGGTAATTCCATTTCAAAATCAACCGATGACTTTGCCGGCTTCGCTTGCCGGTCAACCGTACTGTCTGCGCTTCGCCTTCGCGTCCTCGGCTGATTTAAAAATGGAATAAGCGGCGGTTGAATCTGTGGCGTCTGGTTGAGATCTTTCTACTGTTTCGCCTATCCCGGTTCGCTATACTGCCGACCTTTTACCGCAGGTCACTCATGAGTGCGCTGTTGCTGTTGTTCATCTGCCTGCTGCTGGGCGTACTGGTGGCGCGTTTGGCCAAGCCGCCTTCGGGCATGGTGCACAGCATCAACTGGTGGGTCATCAACATCGCGCTGCCGGCGCTGGTGCTGGAGCTGATTCCCCGGCTCGAAGTCAATACCCGGCTGTGGTTCCCCGTGGCGGCCATGTGGCTCACCTTTTTTGGCGCCTGGCTGCTGTTCGCCCTGCTCGGCAAGGCGCTGGGCTGGTCGCGCGGGCGCATCGGCGCGTTGACGCTGGTCGGCGGCCTGGGCAATACCGGATTCATCGGCTACCCGATGATCCTGGCTTTGCATGGCGATGCCGGGCTGACGCTGGCGGTGGTGGCCGATCAACTGGGCACCTTTCCGTTGCTGTCCTCGGTGGGTATCGTGGTGGCGTCACTCTATGCGGGCAAAGCGCCGCAGGCGCGCGTCATCGTGCGCCGGATTCTGACTTTCCCTTCCTTTATCGCCCTGGTCGTCGGCCTGGCGATCGGCGGGCTGGGCGGCTGGCCTGCCGGCTGGGAAATGGACAAGATATTGAAGCCCCTGGGCGATACGCTGACGCCGCTGGCGCTGTTCTCGGTGGGTTTGCAACTCCGCTTTCATCTTGGCCGACAGCAACTGTCGGCGCTTTCCATCGGCCTGGCCTGGAAGCTCGCGCTGGCCCCATTGGCGGTATGGACGCTTGGCCGTATCACGCAGATCGACGGCCTGATGCTGACGATCAGTGTGCTGGAAGCCGCCATGGCCCCGATGATTTCCGCCGCCATTCTGGCCGATGAATACAAACTCGAACCGGCGCTGACCAATGCGATGCTGGGCATCGGCATCGTGCTGTCCTTGTTCACGGTGCCGTTGATTAGTTGGTTGCTGGGTTAGGGCCAATACTTGTCACTTAAGAATCTGAATCCTCTCATTGATGATGATTGGTGGTTGCGGCGAGGGGTGGCGAGGTCGAAGTGGCCATTTGCTCATCTTTC
>WQUQ01000233.1 GCA_009782025.1 Desulfobulbus sp.
CACGCCGACGACGCCGGCTGCGCCTGCCGCAAGCCGAAGCCGGGCATGTTCGAGCGCATCTCGCAGACGCTCAACAGCGCGCTCGACGAGGTGCCGGCCATCGGCGATTCGCTGCGCGACCTGCAAGCCGCCGCCGCCGCCGGCTGCCAGCCGATCCTGGTGCTCACCGGCAAGGGCGAGAGAACCCGGGCCGAAGGCAATCTGCCCGCCGGCACGCGCATCTTCCCCGATCTGGCGCAGGCGGTGGACGCCATTCTGGCGAAAGGGAAAAGCGCATGATCGCCCTGCGCTCGACGCTGTTCATGATCTACGCGATCCTCTGGTCGCTGTTGAGCATTCCCCTCGTCATGATCGGCGCGCTGGCGCTGCGCGGCCTGTGGGGCTACCGCGCCGGCCGGCTGTGGCGGCTCGGCATGCAGTGGGGCGTCGAGAGGCTGCTCGGCATCCGGCCGCGCGTGCTCGGCCTCGAAAACATGCCGCAGGAACCCTGCGTGATCCTCTCCAAGCACCAGTCGGCCTGGGAAACGATGACCCTGCAAGACTACGTGCCGAAGGGCGCCTACTGCGTTTTCGTGCTGAAGAAGGAATTGCTCAAGGTGCCGATGCTCGGCTGGGGCCTGGCGGCGATGAAAATGATCTCCATCGACCGCGCCGCCGGCCGGGACGCCCTCGACCAGGTCGTCGTCCAGGGCCGGGAGCGGCTGCGCCAAGGCTTCTACATCATCATCTTCCCCGAAGGCACGCGCGTGCCGCCCGGCGAAAAACGGCGCTACAAGGCCGGCGGCGCCTATCTGGCGACGCACGTCGGCTGCAAGGTCGTGCCGGTCGCCCACAATGCCGGCGAACTGTGGCCGCGCCAGGCTTTCCTGAAAAAACCCGGCGTCATCACCATCAGCATCGGCCCGGCCTTCGACGCGGGCGGCCTGAGCGAAAGCGAGGTCAACGCCCGCGCCGAAGCCTGGATCGAGGCGGAAATGCACCGCCTCGCCCCGCACCGCTATTCCAATGTTCAGCACGACGCCACCTGAAACCGGGCAGAGCATCGAACTCCACGGCCAGCGCGTCGCCTACCGCCTGCGCCGCAGCCGGCGGCGCACCATCGGCCTGACCATCGACCAGCGCGGCCTGTCGGTCGGCGCGCCGCTGCGCGCCCGGCGCGACGACATCGAAACCCTGATCCGCCGGCACGGCCAATGGGTGCTCGACAAACTGGCCGCCTGGCGCGAACGCCCGGCCCCGCCGCCGCTGACGGTCAGCGACGGCAGCCTGCTGCCCGTTCTCGGACAAACCGTGACCATCGCCGTCGCGCCCAGCAACCGCGCCTGCTGGCAATGGCAGGAAAACCGCCTGCGCCTGTCGCCATCCCCGACCACCGACGCCCGCGCCCTGCTGGAAAAAGCGCTGCGCGATCAGGCCCGCGCCACCTTTGCCGAGCGCCTGGCGCATTACGCGCAGATCCTTGACGTCGCCATCCCGCCGCTACGCCTGTCCTCGGCCCGCACCCGCTGGGGCAGTTGCAGCGCCAGGGGCGGCATCGCGCTGAACTGGCGGCTCATCTGCCTGCCGCTGCCGCTCGTCGACTACGTCGTCTGCCACGAACTCGCCCATCTCAAAGAAATGAACCACGGCCCACGCTTCTGGTCGCTGGTCGAACAACTCTGCCCGGACTGGCGCACCCGGCGCCGCGAACTGCGCCGGCAAAACCCGCAGACCCTGCCAATTCCGCTCACAGCGCATCCAGCGGACTGACCACGCCGCGCCGCTTATTTCTCTCCCGTCGAGGCAGAGGAGCGCTATTATCGACGACATACCGAGCAGGCCATCACGGCCTGATTCCAACCAACGAGCTTCGGCGAAATCCGGGGCGGTTTATCGCTGACCGGCATAGGAAATTGCACAAATGAATACAAAGCGAAAAACACTGGCCGCGCTTTTGAGCGTGGTAATGGTGCTCGCCGCTTGCGGCAAGAAAGAAGAATCCGCGCCCGCCGCCAACCCGCCAGCGGCGCCGGCAGCCAGCAGCGCCAACAACCAGCCCGCACCCGCTGCGCCTGTACCTGCGACTCCCGCGCCTGCCCCTGCTGCGCTTGCGGACACATCAAGCGCGCCCGCCGAAACCGGAACCAATCTTCTATCCTTTGCCAATGGCGCGCTGGTGGAGCGTGCATCATCAAATTACGGCGGCGGCTGGGATGCGTATCAGATGCTGGTTGAAAATCCCAAGCTCGGCTGGGCAAACCGGAATGGCGACAAGCCGCCCTTCGAGATCGTCTTTTCGTTCCCCGAGCGTGTGGAAATCCACAGTTTCAGGTTCAGCACGGCGTCAACCGAATCAGCGCAGCGCAGCGCCAAAGATGTCGATATCGAAATATCGGAGGATGGCAAGACGTTCAGCCCCGTCATGGCGGTTGAACTGCAAGACCGCGCGGACCATCAGGCGTTCAAACCCGACACGCCCGCAACGGGGCGCTATTTGCGCTATGTCGTGCGCAGCAATCATGGCGACGACCAATACTGGGAAATCATGGATGCGCGCGCCTTCGGCGTCGAACTGACGAATACGCCCATGCCGAACGTAACCGGGACATATCAGGGTTCGGACTACGGCAAATTCCATCTTTTGCAGGAAGGTGCACAACTCAGCGGTTGTTACGAATATAACGATGGAATCGTGCAGGGTGGTTTCGATCAACATGCCTTGAACCTGACATGGCGCGAGGGGCACGAGGAGGGCCAATACAGCGGAGGACCGGCCATCATGGTGCTCAGCCGTGATCTCAAGAATTTCAAGGGATTCTGGCGCCGCACCGGAAACAACAGTTGGAATCTGAACTGGGACCTGAAGAAGATCAGCGACGAGGTCGGCTCCTGCCCGCACTGGAAGCCTCAATCGGCGGAAGGTAATTTGGTCGCCAAGAGCCTCGCCACCGAGGGGCGCGTGCGGCTCTACGGCATCAACTTCGACACCGACAGCGATCGTATTCGCGCCGATGCCCAGCCGACGCTCAACGAACTCGTCGCGGCGCTGAAGGCCAATGCGGCCTGGAAAATCATGATCGAAGGCCATACCGATGCCACTGGCGGGGCCGAACATAACAGAGACTTGTCCAATCGCCGCGCCGCCGCAGTCAAGTCAGCCTTGGCCGCAGCAGGGATCGACGCCGACCGGCTCGACAGCAAAGGATTTGGCGCTGACCAACCGCTTGCCACCAATGACACCGCCATTGGCCGCTCCCAGAATCGCCGAGTCGAAATTCAACGACAGTAGTCTTTTCACGCCCCCCCTCAACTGGCGGCTCATCTGCCTGCCGCTGCCGCTCGTCGACTACGTCGTCTGCCACGAACTCGCCCATCTCAAAGAAATGAACCACGGCCCGCGCTTCTGGTCGCTGGTCGAACAACTCTGCCCGGACTGGCGCGCCCGGCGCCGCGAATTGCGGCAGAAAAACCCGGAAATTCCGCCACTCAATCCCCCGCAAACCCCAGCCTGAACCGCGACTCCTCACCTCTGCGCTCCCCTGCTCGCGCAGGTGAACAGCACGTGAACAAAAACAACACTCGCTTCATCAGATAGTCACATTGTGTTACGCTATTGCTGAAATCTAGTTACAATGTGTTACGTCGTTAGAAAGTAGCGCCAGCGGATCGTCAGAATCCGCACCGGAGGGTGACAGCATGGCGGGCAAGCATTGCCTGCCGCCTCCTCTGGCTGTGTCCACGATTCACCCGGCTGTCGGTTTTGAACGGATGGTCATCCAACGGAGGAGAAGTGATGCGAAGTGTCAGAAGTATTTTGCGCGGCATTGCCGCGTTGAGCCTGGGCTGCATCCTGCTGCTCGGGCTGGCGACAGCCCCGGCGCGCGCCGCCGATGAGCCGACCGAGCCGGCCAGCAATCCCCTGTGGAACGCTCGTTACGTCGGCGAGAAAGTCTGTGGTGATTGTCACGACACCGAAAAAGCCCTGTTCGGCCACACCCAGCACGCCAAGATTTTCCGCCAGAACCCGCGCAACGACGTGGAAAAGAGCGTTTGCGAAGCCTGCCACGGCCCCGG
>WQUQ01000234.1 GCA_009782025.1 Desulfobulbus sp.
GGCCTTGGCGCCCGGAACCGCCTGGCGCGCCACCTCGGCCCGATCCACCAGGCGCACCGACTGCGCCTGCCCCGGCTGGCGGCTGGCGGTAATCTCCAGCGCCGTCGCCGGCGTCACCGGAGCCTGCTGGTCGAGCCGGGCGCGGACGATGCGCATGCGCTCGGCAGCGATGCGCTGGTCGATGGCAGTCGTCGGCAGTTGACGCTTCTGCAAGGTCTCGCGCATGGCGAGCAGTTCCTCCAATTCCGCCGACATGGCCACCGAACCGCTCGGCTTGCCCCATTTTTCACGCGGTTCGTTGAGCGCCGCCTTGAATTCTTCCGGCTCGGCCAGCATTCGGGCAATCGCCAGATTGTTGTTGCGCATCGCCCATTCCAGCGCGCCGTCGCCCCAGTCGTTCTTCGGCCGGCGATCGGCGCCCCGGTCGATCAACTTCTGCGCCAATTCCTGCCGTCCTTCATAAACAGCCAGCATCAACACGCTCGACCCGTTGGTGCTCAGAGCATTGATGTCGGCGCCCTCGGCCATCAGGTAATCGACGACCGGCGTCTGGCCGGCCAGCACCGCGTAGTGCAGCGGCGACCACTGGCGGGCCGGAGCATTGATGTGGGCGCCGCGCTCGACCAGCCAGCGCGCCGCTTCCAGATTGCCGCGCCAGGCGGCCAGGGTCAGCGCCGTTTCGCCGTTGGCGTTGGCCTGGTTGATGTCGGCGCCGCGCGAGATGAACAGGCGCATCAACTCGATGTTGCCTTCCCAGGCGCCGATCATCAGCCCGGAGCCGATCCGGCTGCCGATAAAATCGGCCGGCAGGCCGGCATCGAGCCAGGTCGCGGCGCGCTCCAGATCGCCCCGTTCCATCGCATTGGCGAAAGCCACCGGATCCGGCCATTCCGTCTCGGCGAAGACCGCTGGCGGCGCCAGCAGCGCCAGCGCGATTATCATGGCGGCCCGCCAAGCGCCGGTTACACTCCCGTTGTTCACTTTCATCGACTATCCGTCCAGCAAACCAGCGCCCATTTTCTCATGATCCAGACCGAACCCAGGCTGTTGTCGGCGCTGCTGCTCTCTCTGCTGGTCCATACGCTGACGTTTGCGCCCAATCTGCTGCCCGCGCCAGGCCGTGAGCCGCCGCCACCGCCCTTGCAGGCGCGCTTGCAAGCGCCGCCGCCCGCACCTGAAGTCGTGCCGCTGACGCTACCCGAACAGCCGCCTGGCGCCAGTCCGCCGCCGATCAAGTCACGCTCGGCAAAAACCGCGCCGTCCCCAACAGCCGCCGGCTGGCAGCAGGAAATCCGCCGTCAGTTCAGCGAACAGCAGCGGCGCGGTGAGTTCTACCCGGCCGAGGCCATCGCCCGCGGCTTGCAGGGCGAAGCGCTGGTCTTGCTGCTGCTGGCGCCCGATGGCAGCGTCGCGGCGGCGCGCATCGAACAAAGCAGCGGCCACGATCTGCTCGATGACGCGGCCCTGCGGGCGGTGCGGGCATTACGTGCGCTCCCCGCCGACGCCCCGCGAGAAACCTTGTTGCCGGTTCGTTTCCGTCTCCGCTGAGGCCGGCCAGCTTGATGGATGCCGGAAATTCGGCGTGCCGGGCGCGTCTGGAATTCTGGGGAGCAGGCGGGTTGTATTAAAATTAGCGGATTTTTCAGGGGCGTCGAATGGCACGGGTTGGGTGGTTCGGCATGGCTCCCGAGCATGAGAAACGAGGGAGAAAAATTGGCAGCAATGAGCGAAGTCGAGTTTGAACTCGCAAAAGCGGTGGTTGAGGCGCTTAACCTCGATACGCCGCCAGAGGACATTGATCCCGACAAGCCGCTGTACGGTGGCGAGGGTTATGGGTTGGATTCCATCGACATGCTGGAAATCGCCTTGGTGGTTTCACGCAAATACGGCTTTCAGTTGCGTTCCGACAGCGAGGACAACAGCGAAATTTTTCGCTCGTTGCGGAGCTTGAGCCAGCATGTCGAAGCCCACCGTAGCAAGTGAGCAGCGGGCTTGAGAAGCCATGTCCGGCGCTGTCCCGATGATTGAACCCCGGATGTTCTGCGGCGGCCGCGCGCAGTTCGAGCGCGTTGCGGCGAAATACGCCGAAAACATATTCGGCGGCATCGTCTATGGCGCGGTCAAGCCGCTGCATGACGTGGCGTTTCCGCTGGCGTGGGTGGAATTGTCGGTGCTGGGCGGCGAAACGTGGTACGAGGTGTGGCTTTCGCCGCAGCCGGTGACGGTGCGGCGCGACGGAAGAATCGTGATAGCCAGCGATGGCCGCCTGCTGTTCGGCAGTTTGAATCTGCCGGAAAGCGCCGGCCTGGAAGCGATGGCGCATGACGCCTATGCGGAAATTTTCGACGCGCTCGATCGTTCCGCCTATCCCGAATTGCTGCGCGCGTGGAATTATTTCGCCCGCATCAATGAGGATGGCGAAAAGCTCGAACGCTACCGCGAGTTCAACGTCGGCCGGCACGCCGCCTTCAGCGAAAAAAACCGCGCCATCGGCGAAGGCTGCGTGCCGGCCGCGTGCGCGCTGGGCGCGCGCCAGGGCAATCTGGAACTGGCTTTTCTGGCCGGCAAATCGCCGGGCGCGCCGATCGAAAACCCCCGTCAAACCAACGCCTATCGCTATCCTGCCGACTTCGGGCCGCGCAGCCCGACATTCTCGCGCGGCATTCTGGTGGGGAATGCGCTGCTCGTTTCCGGCACGGCGAGCATCGTCGGGTCGGCGACCCTGCACCATGACGACGTATTGATGCAACTGGAAGAAACGCTGGAGAATGTGCGGCTGGTGATGAAGGGCGCGCGGGAATCCGGTTTTGCCGCGGGCGATGCGCATGGCTTGTTTCTCAATGTTTATCTGCGCCACGCAGAAGATCATCCGGCAGTGAGCCGCCGCCTGAGCGCCAAATTCGGCGAGACGGCGCATATCGTCTATTTGCAGGCAGACATTTGCCGAGCCGATTTGCTGGTCGAGATCGAAGCGTTCTGGATGCCCGAAGTTTCATGAAATTGAAATATTCCGCAATGCTGCTCGCGCCGGCCTGCGCTCTCGTCACCGCTTTTGCCACTACTCCCGCCCAGGCCGACCAACCCTTGTGGGAGGCGGGCGCCGGTCTTGCCGCCGTCAGCTTTGCCGACTATCGCGGCTCCAAACATCAACAGACCTATCTGTTGCCGGTGCCGTACTTCGTCTACCGCGGACCGGTTCTGAAAGTGGATCGTGAAAATATTCGCGGTGTGCTGCTGAAGCAGGACAACTTTGTCATCGACGCCAGCATCAATGGCGCGGTGCCGGTCAAAAGCAAGGATCACAGCGTGCGTGACGGCATGCCCAATTTGGCGGCGACGTTCGAGCTGGGGCCCTCGTTCAACTGGACGCTGTTCAAGGCGGAAAACGGCAATCGCAAGCTCGATTTCCGCCTGCCCGTGCGCCCCGTTTTTTCCATTGATTCAAACGGCATTGGCCATGTCGGCTGGCTGGCACAGCCGCAAATCAATCTGGATTTGCGCAACGTGCCGGGTCTGGATGGCTGGAATGTGGGCATGCTGGCCGGCCCGATTTTCGGCGATGCGCGTTATCACCGGTATTTTTACGGCGTCGACCGCGCCTATGCGACGCCGACGCGCGCCGCCTACCCGGCGCGGGGCGGTTATGGCGGCGCGCAATTCATTGCCGCGCTGTCGAAGCGCTATCCCCAATACTGGGTCGGTGCATTCGTAAAAGTAGACACCATACGTGGCGCGGTGTTTGCCGATAGTCCGTTGATTGAACGGCGCAACAATGTCAGCGCAGGCTTTGCCGTCAGCATGATTCTGGATGCCTCGGAGACACGGGTTGCGGATGGCGAATGAACCTTTATCGGCGCTGGCGATGAATAATGGCCGTCCGGCGCGTGAGAAAAAATCGCGGCTGCGCACCGCTTACGGATGTCTGGTGTATTACGGCGGCCTGGCGGGTTTTGGCGCCATGTGTCTGCTCTGGAGCGTGCTGGTTTATCCGCTGGTGGTTTTGCTGCCCAAACAGCAGGGCAAGATTTTTGGCCGGCGGGCCATTCGCTTCGG
>WQUQ01000235.1 GCA_009782025.1 Desulfobulbus sp.
CTGGCCTATCTGTTGAAAACCAGCGAATCCGAATTCCGCAAACGCCGCCACGAACTCGGCGTGCGCCCGGTCTACAAGCGCGTCGACACCTGCGCCGGCGAATTCGCCACCGATACCGCCTATCTGTACTCGACCTATGAGGATGAATGCGAGGCGCGGCCAAGCGACAAGAAGAAGATCATGGTGCTCGGCGGCGGCCCCAACCGCATCGGCCAGGGCATCGAATTCGATTATTGCTGTGTGCATGCGGCGATGGCGATGCGCGAGGATGGCTATGAAACCATCATGGTCAATTGCAACCCGGAAACCGTCTCCACCGATTACGACACCTCCGATCGCCTCTACTTCGAGCCGCTGACCCTCGAAGACGTGCTGGAAATCTGCGCCATCGAGCAGCCCGAAGGCGTCATCGTCCAGTACGGCGGGCAGACGCCGTTGAAGCTGGCGCTGGCGCTGGAAGCCAATGGCGTGCCCATCATCGGCACGACGCCGGAATCGATCGACATCGCCGAAGACCGCGAGCGCTTCCAGAAATTGCTGCACAACCTCGGTCTCAAGCAGCCGTCCAACCGCACTGCCCGCACCGAGGAAGAAGCCCTGCGTCTGGCGGCCGAAATCGGCTATCCGCTGGTCGTCCGCCCGTCCTACGTGCTGGGCGGCCGGGCCATGGAAATCGTCCATGAACAGAAAGACCTCGAACGCTACATGCGCGAGGCGGTCAAGGTCTCCAACGATTCGCCGGTGCTGCTCGACCGTTTCCTCAACAACGCCGTCGAATGCGATGTCGATGCCCTGTCCGATGGCGAGGAGGTCATCATCGGCGGCGTCATGGAACACATCGAACAGGCCGGCGTGCATTCGGGCGATTCGGCCTGCTCGCTGCCGCCGTACTCGCTGTCGCCCGCCATCCAGGACGAATTGCGCCGCCAGACCCGCTTGATGGCCAAGGCATTGAATGTCTGCGGCCTGATGAACGTGCAGTTCGCCATCAAGGACAACGACGTCTACGTGCTCGAAGTCAATCCGCGCGCCTCGCGCACCGTGCCCTACGTCTCCAAGGCCACCGGCCTGCAACTGGCCAAGATCGCCGCCCGCTGCATGGTCGGCAAGAGTTTGAAGGCGCAGGGCGTCAGCGGCGAGGTCGTGCCGCCCTACTTCTCGGTCAAGGAAGCGGTTTTCCCCTTCGTCAAATTCCCCGGTGTCGATACCATTCTCGGCCCGGAAATGAAATCGACCGGCGAAGTCATGGGCGTCGGCGTCAGCTTCGCCGAAGCCTTCGTCAAATCGCAACTGGCGGCCGGCGTCAAGCTACCGAAGTCCGGCAAGGCTTTCCTCTCGGTCAAGGACAGCGACAAGGCCAAGGCCATCGAAGTCGCCCGCCATCTGCACGACGCCGGCTTTCAACTGGTCGCCACGCGCGGCACGGCGCACGCCATCGCCGCCGCCGGCCTGCCGGTGCAGCCGGTCAACAAAGTCACCGAAGGCCGGCCGCACATCGTCGACATGATTAAAAACGACGAAATCGCGCTCATCATCAACACCGTCGAAGAAAAACGCGGGGCGATCAACGATTCGCGCTCCATCCGCACCTCCGGCCTGCAAGCGCGGGTGACGATGTACACGACCATCTGGGGCGCCGAGGCGGCCGCCGAGGGCATCCGCCATCTGGGCGAACTGGTGGTTTATTCGATCCAGTCGCTGCACCAGCAACTTCACTGAAACCCATCCAGACCGCCGGGCCGTCCCGTGGGACGCCGGCGGTTCGCTTTTTGCAGGATAAAACGATGAACAAAACCCCCTTGACCGTCGCCGGCGCTGAAAAATTGCGCACAGAACTGCACCGCCTGAAAACGGTGGAACGCCCCAGCGTCATCGCCGCCATCGCCGAAGCCCGCTCGCACGGCGACCTGTCGGAAAACGCCGAATACGACGCAGCCAAGGAGCGTCAGGGCTTTATCGAAGGGCGCATTCAGGAAGTCGAAGGCAAGCTGTCGAACGCCCAGATCATCGACCCCAAATTGCTCGACGCCGACGGCCGCTGCGTCTTCGGCGCCACCGTCGACCTCGAAGATCAGGACAGCGGCGCCGCGGTGACCTACCAGATCGTCGGCGAGGACGAGGCCGACATCAAAAACGGCAAACTCTCCGTCGCCTCGCCGATGGCCCGCGCCCTGATCGGCAAATACGCCGGCGACGTTGCCCAGGTACAGGCCCCGGGGGGTGTCCGCGAATACGAAATCATTGACGTGCGGTACGAATAAGCCAACCCCATCACGCCATGCGCAAGCTCGCCGACCTTTATCGCGCCCTGCTGACCCTGTGGGTCGGCGGTTTGTGGACGATTGGCTATCTGGCCGTGCCGGTGCTGTTCGCCCATATCGGCGATCGGCAACTGGCCGGGTTCGTCGCCGGCAAGTTGTTCACGGTGAGCGGCTGGGCCGGCCTCGCCTGCGCCGCCTATTTGTTGTCGTTCCTGGCGTGGCGCTGGCGGCGGGCGGTGTTGGGCCGGGCGGCGTGGTGGCTGGTGTTGAGCATGGCCGGGCTGACGCTGGTCAGTCTGCTGGGCATTCAACCCGTGATGGAGCGGTTGAAAGCCGATGCCTTGCCGCTGGATGTCATGGCCAGCGCCTGGCGCGACCGCTTCGCGTTGTGGCACGGCGTTTCGAGCACGCTCTACCTGGTGCAGAGCCTGCTCGGGCTTGGATTGGTGACGTGGAGCGGGCGCGATCAGCCCTGAAAACTGCGCTTGGTACGGCGTGGCTCCTTGGCGCTACGACGCGGGGTTTTCGCGGCGGCGGCGGCCGGGGCCGGGCGGTAGATCACCAGCAGTTTGCCGATGTGCTGCACCGGCGCGCAATCGAGTTCCCGGCAGATGCGTTCGAGGTAGGCCAGGCGGTCGTCGCGGCTGTCACCATAGACGCGAATCTTGATGAGTTCGTGCGCTTTCAGGCAGGCGTCGATTTCCTTGAGGACGGCCTCGCTGAGTCCGTTTTCGGCAATCGACACGACCGGGTTCAAGGCGTGTGCCCTGGCGCGCAGTTCGCGAATCTGCGCAGAAGTCAGTTGTTGCATGTGAAAATCCTTCAAAAACCGGATTTTAGCCAATGAAGCGAACCCGAACCAGCAAGGCGTGGATGCAGGAGCACGTCAACGACCCCTACGTGCAACAGGCCAGGAAGGAAGGCTGGCGTTCGCGCGCCGCTTTCAAGCTGATGGAGATCGACGACAAGGACAAGCTGCTCAAGCGCGGCGAAGTGGTCGTCGACCTCGGGGCGACGCCGGGCGGCTGGTCGCAGGTGGCGGCCAAGCGAGTCGGGAGTGATGAGACCGGCGGCGGCCTGGTCCTGGCGCTCGATCTGCTGGAGATGCAGCCGATCCACGGCGTGCATTTCATTCAGGGCGATTTCCGCGAGGAAGCGGTGCTGGCGCAACTGGAAGACAAGCTGGGCGAGCGCCGGGTGGGGCTTGTGATGTCGGACATGGCCCCCAATATGTCTGGCGTGCCCCTGGTCGATCAGGCGCGGGTCATGCACCTGGCCGAACTGGGCCTTGAATTTTCGCGGGCGCACCTGAAGCCGGATGGCGCGTTTCTGGTCAAGGTGTTTCAGGGAACGGACTACGAGAGCTTTCTGCGTTCCATGCGCCAGACATTCCACGCGGTCGTGGTGCGTAAGCCGGACGCCTCGCGCGATCGCAGCGCCGAGCTTTATTTGCTCGGTCGTGCGCTTTGCTGTTATAGACCCTGAATCACCCCGGAATTTGAGGAGGCTCTTCAAGAGCATCGAGACTGTGGAAGACGCGGTTGTGAAAAGACTTTTCCCGCAGTTCATTCCCCAGGATCTTGACCGTTTGGAAATGGAATCAGACAACAGCAGCAGGAAAAACAGGTCGCATGAAACACACCCTTTGGCAGACGAAAAACAGAGGGAAGCTCATAGGCGATCGACGACCCAGATGTAGCGGGCCACCGAATGTTCCAGCGCCAGTTCGACCTCGTCGGCCAGGATCACGGTCATCGGTTTTTGTTGCAGCACGCGCAG
>WQUQ01000236.1 GCA_009782025.1 Desulfobulbus sp.
AGATGGAGCCGGACTAAGGACGCGTCGTTTAGGCGACGCGTATCCGGACTTTCAGTCCGTGATACCAACCCACCGGCTTTAGCCGGTGGTTGTTGAGTTTCAACGGGGGCAGAAGTGGTGAGTGTTTTCAGTGTTGCCAGAAAGTTTTGCGTGGCATCGGCAGTATTTACCGGCGTTGTGGTCTGATTTTGCCGGTACGGTGACAAACGGCTGATTTCAGCGGTGAGGGAAGATGCGAGGGATTGAAAAATCATGGCATGGCTCCATTCGGAAAGCATGCAACGACAAAGCAATAAAGATACCAATGCCCCGCGGTGTATTGCGAGGTGTCAAACCAGACGCTGATAGCGGTTGCCGGGCAGGCAGGCGATGCGGCCGGCCAGTTCGAGCGTCAGCAACTCGCCGAGCAGGTGGTCGGCGCTCAGTCCGGTGCGGGCCGCGAGTTCGTCGAGCGAGCAGGGATCGTGGCCGAGGGCGATAAGGAGCGGATGATCGTCGCCGGCGGCGGCGGCGGCTGGCTCGGGGGGCGATTCCGCCGGCGCAGCGGCGAATTCTTCAAGGATGTCGGTCGCCGTTTCGACCAGTTTCGCGCCCTGCTTGATGAGTTGATGGCAGCCGCGCGAGAGCGGCGAATGGATCGAACCGGGAATGGCGAAAACCTCGCGCCCCTGCTCGGCGGCCAGGCGGGCGGTAATCAGCGAACCGCTCTGCGGCGCCGCCTCGACCACCAGCACGCCGCGCGCCAAACCCGCGATGAGGCGATTGCGGCGGGGAAAATTGGCAGCCAGCGGCGGCGTGCCGAGCGGAAATTCGGAGACGAGCGCGCCCTGTTCGAGAATGGCCAGCGCCAGTTCGCGGTTGCCGGCCGGGTAGAGGCGGTCGGCGCCGGTGCCGACGACGGCGATGGTCGGGCCGCCGCCGCTCAGGGCGCCGCGATGGGCGGCGGCGTCGATGCCCAGAGCCAGGCCGCTGACGATCGGCAGGCCGTGGCGCGCCAGCGCGCGGGCAAAGCTTTCCGCCGTCTGGCAACCTTGCGGCGTGGCGTTGCGGCTGCCGACGATGGCCAGACCGCGCCCTTGCAGATGCGCCGGGTCGCCGCGCAGGTACAGCAGAATCGGTGGATCGGGAATTTCCAGGAGGGACTGCGGGTAAGCGGCATCGGCCAGGGTGACGATGGCGTTGCCGGGCTGGGCGGCCCAGTTCAGGCTGCGTTCGACGAGATCGGCAGAATCGTGCTCAAACAGCAGGTCGGCACGGCTGCTGATGATCTGGCGCACAGCCAGGGAGCCGGCGGCGAAAACGGCCTCGGGTAAACCGAAAGCGGCGAGCAGCTTGCGCTGGGACTCGCCGCCGATGCCGGGAATCAGGGCCAGCCGCAGCCAGGCGGCCAACCCTGCCGGGTCGTTCACGCCGGGTGGCTCATGGATTACGGGCAGCGTCGCCGACGATGACAGGTTTTGCGGATTCCATGACCAGCGCGTAGGAAATACCGTCGAAAACCCGGAAGACAAAGGCCAGTGCGTAACGTTCCTCGGGAATCGGCGTCGAAGTGCGGCGGCCATCCTTGTCGACGGCAAACGAAACGCGGTTGCGGAACAGCGCGAGGACGTGGCCGACTTCCAGGCCGTCATTACCGCCACGGTTCAGGACAACGACCGACTGGGTGCCGCCTTCGTTGACGCCGCCGTAGATGGAAACGATCCGGGCGGCGATTTCGCTATCCGGCCGGTGCGGCACATAGGAAATGATCTCCGCCGGCGGCGCCGGCAGCAAGCGGTCGCCGCGGCCGATTTCCTCCTTGGCCTGAACGATGCGGATGGTGGCCGGCTCGCCCGGCCTGACCAGTTTGGCGTCGCCGAGGAAGAAGGCTTCATGGGCGATGACCTCGCCCGTGTCGGGATCCTTCAGCGGCTTGCCGGGGCGGAACAGATTCCATTTTTCGACGCTGGCGTCGGGAATGCCGCTGACGTAGGCTTCGTCGCCATTGCCGACGAACATGCGGTCTTCCGCCGTGGCGACGATGACCGCCTGGCCGGCTTCGCTGCCCGGTTCGAGAATCAGCGGCCGGGAGATGAACGGCTCGATGACGTTCGGCGGAATGCTCGGAATCACCTGATCGATGGTCTCGCTGTAGATCTGCGGTTGCAGTTTGCCGTTGCCGCCGTTGCCGACGGCCTGGGCGCGGCGCAGGCGCGGCGTGCCGTCGGACAGATCGAGCAGGACCACGTCGCCGGGATAGATCCGGTGGGGATTCTTGATCTGGTCGCGGTTCATGCGCCAGATTTCCGGCCAGCGCCACGGCTCTTTGAGGAATTTGCCAGAGATACCCCACAGGGTATCGCCGCGCACGACAATGTGTCGGTCGGGCGGGTTGTCCACCAGTTCAAGCGGCGCGGCGGCGAACGCGCAGGCGGCCGTCACGGCCAGGATGAGCGCGGATATAATGCGAATCATAGTCGTAACCCCTCATGTGCCGGATGAATGCAGCGCACCCGGCGCGATCACGCCGGCAACTCATTGCACCGCTTCCATATTTCGAGAATCACTTTAGATTCTGCACGTAAAACCCTTAGCGAGCAAGCTTTTATTCCATTCCACTCATGGCCCTGCTACCCATTTTGCGTTTTCCCGACCCGCGCCTGAAAAAAATCGCGATTCCCGTTTCGCGGATCGACGACACCATCCGAAAACTGGCCGCCGATATGGGCGAAACCATGTACGAGGCCTCCGGCATCGGCTTGGCGGCGACCCAGGTCGATGTGCATCGGCGCGTGGTCGTCATCGACGTGTCGGAAGAACGCAACGAACTGCGCGTTTTCATCAACCCCCGGCTGACCTGCTGCGAGGGCTTGCAGAGCGGCGAGGAGGGCTGTCTGTCGGTCCCCGGCATCTACGACAAGGTCGAGCGCGCCGAGCGGGTCGCCGTCGACTATCTCGATCTCGACAGCCAGCCGCAGTCGCTGCTTGCCGAAGGTCTGCTGGCCGTCTGCATCCAGCACGAAATCGACCATCTCGACGGCAAGGTGTTCGTCGACCGCCTGTCGCAGCTCAAGCAATCGCGGATCAGGGCGAAGCTGACCAAGCAGGCGAAGGTGACCGCATGAGATTGATTTTTGCCGGCACGCCGGAATTCGCCGCCCAGGCGCTGGCAGCAATCATCGCCGCCGGTCACGAAGTGGCGTTAGTGCTCACTCAGCCGGATCGTCCGGCCGGACGCGGCATGACGCTGCAACCCTCGGCTGTCAAGCAAGTGGCGCTCAAACACGGCCTCGCGGTATTCCAGCCGCCCAGCCTCAAGGATGGCGCAGCCCAGGCGCGGCTGGCCGCCGTCGACGCCGAGGCGATGGTGGTCGCCGCCTACGGCCTGATCCTGCCGCAAGCGGCGCTCGACCTGCCGCGTTTCGGCTGCCTCAACATTCACGCCTCACTGCTGCCGCGCTGGCGAGGCGCGGCCCCGATCCAGCGGGCGCTGCTGGCCGGCGACAGCGAAAGCGGCGTCTGCGTCATGCAGATGGAAGCCGGCCTCGACACCGGCCCGGTATTGCTGCGCGAGGCGCTGGCCATCGCCGCCGACGACACGGCGGCAACGCTGCACGACAAACTGGCGGCGCTCGGCGCCCGGCTCATCGTCGATGTTCTGGAGCGCCTGCCGCTGCCCGCCGTGGCCCAACCCGACGCGGGTGTAACTTACGCACACAAAATCGAAAAGCACGAAGCACTCATCGACTGGAACCACCCGGCGGCCGAACTCGACCGCCACATCCGCGCCTTCAATCCCTTTCCCGGCGCCCAGACCCGCTTCGCCGGCCAGCCGGTCAAGTTGTGGCGAGCCGTTCCCATAGCCGGCAACGGCGAACCGGGAAGCATCCTGGCCATCGACCGGCGGCAGATCGTCATCGCTTGCGGCGACGGCGCGCTGGCCGTCAGCGAGTTACAAAAGGCCGGCGGCAAACGGCTGCCGGTTGCCCAATTCCTCGCCGGCCATCCCTTGCAGGTCGGCCAGCGGTTTTCATATTCACCCGGCCA
>WQUQ01000237.1 GCA_009782025.1 Desulfobulbus sp.
TCAGTATTCCTTATTGTCCGACCACATGCTCGGAGTAAACCGGAGCACGCGGTTGCGGCCTTGTTCCTTGGCCTGGTAGAGCGCGACGTCGGCGAATTTAACCGCCTGCCAGAAGGTTTCGCTGTCGTTCGGGAAGTCGGCGATGCCGATGGAAATGGTCTTTTTCAGCATGACGCCGGCGACCGGCACCTGGAGTTCCTCGACCGTGGCGCGGATATTCTCGGCGACCCGTTCGGCCGCCGCGCCGACCGTGTCGAGCAGGATAATCATGAATTCCTCGCCGCCGTAACGGATCACCAGGTCGCTTGCTCGCACCGACTGCTTGAGCACCGCTGCCAGAGCCTTCAATACCGCGTCGCCGGCGTCGTGGCCGTGGGTGTCGTTGACCATCTTGAAGTAATCGAGGTCGAGCATCAGGATGGCGGCTTGGGTGCGCTTGCGTTGTATGTTGGCGATCAGGATTTCGACATATTCCTCGAGGAAGCGGCGATTGTTCAGCCCGGTCATCGGGTCGCGCAGCGTCGAGTCGCGCAGATTTCCCATCAACCGCTTGGTTTCCAGCACCGGCGCCGTTTCGCGCAGGTAAACGTTGATGAAGGGAATGGCCTTGAGCAGGTTGTCGGCCTCCCTGGGCGGACTCAGGATCTGTACGACGCTGCCGACCGAGCCGGATTGCATGATCGGGAAGCAGACGTGGCGGCGCTCGCCGGCTTCGGCCGGCGGACGGAAGGAGTAGCAGATGGTCGGGTTACCGACGCCGTCGACCAGGTGGCCGGTGCGATGTACGCGGCAGGCTTCCGGCCGGATCGTGATCTGCGGGTCGCACCAGCGGCAGGCGTCGGCGGCGGCGCCGTCGACCATGATGACCTGCAAGTGTTTCTTGTTGCTGGTCACTTCGTACAGCGAGAACTCCTCGCGGCGGAACTCGCTTTTCAACGTGCGCGCCAGGCGTTCGTAGATTTCCAACTGGGATTCGTCGCCCTCGATGGCCTGCTTGAAGTGCGCCGCCCGGGTCAGGCTTTCGACCATGTCGATGGTCGCCGTCAGCAGATTTTCGCCGGGGGCCGGTGTGTGTTCGGTGAGGCGGGCGACATGGTCGCCGATACGGTTGAGACCTTCATCGAGGAAGATCAGCAGACGGTTCATGTCGGTGGCGATCTGGCCGATCTCGTCGTTGGTCTGTTGCGCGATGTGCGCCTTGAAATCACCGTGCCGCGCCCGCTTGACCGCCTCCTCGACGGCATTGGCGGTACTCGAAATGGGCCGCAGCAGGCGGCGCAACAGCAGGACCAGCAGCAGCGCGAAGAAAGCCACCACGCCGCCGATACCGGCCACGGTGAGCAGCGCCTTGTGCCTCATCGACTCGATCGACATGCTCATGCTGATGGCGCCGAGCACAGTCCCTTCCTCGACCTGGTGGCATTGCAGGCAATTGGGGCTGCCACTGGCGCTGGCGATGTAGGGAATGATGCCGCGGAAGATTGACCCGTTGCCGTTGTCCAGTAAACCGAAGCGCGGCTTGCCCTCGCGCAGCACGCTGCGCTCCAGTTCATCGGCGGCCATCTCGGCATGCAGACCCTTGCCGAACTGCCGGTCGACCTCCGGCGAACGGATGACCCGCGCCGATTCCAGTCCATGGAGTTTGACCAGTTGTTGCAGGAAGTTTGCGCGCTTGTCGATGACGCCGTTGAGCATCGATTCGGTGAGGTGCACCCGGACGACCTCGGCGACGGTCTGGATGTGCTCTGTCGCCGCAGCGATCGAAAAACTGCGGAAGGCATACAGGCTGATCGCCACCAGAACCGCCAGCAAACCCGCGGCGATGCCGACGAAGAAGAGGGTTACCTTGGCATTCAGGGTCATGGGGGGCATTTCAAAGCGCGAATTCAAAACAGGACGATTATGACCGAAGGGCCTTGCCGAAAGCATCGAAATTGTCGACAAATCGACCACAATTTGTTGATATGAATCAACATTTGTCATCGGCGGAGCAAATGGCCTGCCTGGTCAAGAGGCCATCCGAAAGCCGGATTCAGCGCAAAAAAAACGCCGGGTTGCCCCGGCGTTGGTCTCTCTGTGGAATTGGGCGTTTGCCGCGCCCTTTCTTATGCCATGGCTTCGTACAGCGGCAGCGTCAGGAACTCGGGGTAGTCCGGGGTCAGGCTCATGCGGTCGAAGATTTCGGCGGCCTGGTCGTAGGTCGCCGTGGCTTCGCCCTGGGCGCTGACGGTGGCTTTCACCTTGGCCAGTTCCTCGGCGATCATCGGTCGCACCATGTCGGCGGTGACCTTGCGGCCGTCGTCGAGCACGCCCTTGGGCGAGACCACCCACTGCCACACCTGCGAGCGCGAGATTTCGGCAGTGGCGGCGTCTTCCATCAGGTTGTGGATGGGCACGCAGCCGTTGCCGGCGAGCCACGAGCCGAGGTAGTGAATGCCCACATTGATGTTGTTGCGCAGCCCCGCCTCGGTGATCGGCGTGGTCGGGCGGAAATCGAGCCACTGGGCCGGGCCGAAGGAACCCTCGACCTGCTTCTCGAACTGGTTGGGCTTATCGCCCAGGACCTTGACGAATTCTTCCATGGCGATCGGCACCAGCCCCGGATGCGCCACCCAGCCGCCGTCGAAGCCGTCGTTGGCGTCGCGGGTCTTGTCGTGGCGGATGCCGGCCAGCGCCTTTTCATTGGCCACCGGGTCGTTCTTGATCGGAATCAGCGCCGACATGCCGCCCATCGCCGGCGCGCCGCGCTTGTGGCAAGCCTGTACCAAGGCCAGCGCGTAACCGCGCATGAAGGGCACTTCCATGGTGATGGCGCTGCGTTGGGCTAGGCAGAAATCCTTGTTTTTCTTGAATTTCTTGATGCAGGAGAAAATGTAGTCCCAGCGCCCGGCATTCAATCCGGCGGAATGCTGGCGCAGTTCGTAGAGAATTTCTTCCATCTCGAAGGTGGCGAGAATGGTTTCGATCAGCACCGTGGCCTTGATCGTGCCTTGCGGCAGGCCGACATGCTCCTGGGCCATGACGAAAATGTCGTTCCACAGCCGGGCTTCGAGGTGGCTTTCCATTTTCGGCAGATAGAAGAACGGCCCCGCGCCGCGCGCCACCTGCTCCTTGGCGTTGTGGAAGAACACCAGGGCGAAGTCGAAAATGCCGCCGGCGACGCGCTGGCCGTCGACCCGCACGTGCTTTTCGTCGAGATGCCAGCCGCGCGGGCGGATTTGCAGCGTGGCGATCTGCTCGTTGAGGCGATATTCCTTGCCGGCCTCGTTTTTGAACGACAGTTGGCGGCGGATGGCCTGGTAGAGATTCACCTGGCCCTGAATCTGGTTTTCCCAGTTCGGGCTGTTGGAATCCTCGAAATCGGTCATGTAGGAATCGGCGCCGGAATTGAAGGCGTTGATAATCATCTTGGCCTCGACCGGGCCGGTGATCTCCACCCGGCGGCGGTGTAGCGCGGGCGGCAACGGCGCGACCCGCCAGTCGCCATTGCGGATGTAGGCGGTTTCCGGCAGAAAATCCGGCATTTCGCCGGCATCGATGCGCACCTGGCGGGCGACGCGCGCCTTGAGCAATTCCTGGCGGCGGGCCTCGAAGGTGCGGTGCAGCTTGGCGACGAAGGCCAGCGCTTCGCTGCTGAGGATGAATTCCCATTCGGGCTGGATCGGGGCGGTGATTTGCACGCCGGCGGGCAGGTTGAGGCTCATGAGATGTCCTGATTGTGGAGGTTGAAGAACGGGATGGCGAAGTTTATTGTTACCAGGCGGATAAGATAAGCGGCAAAACAGGCGTTAATTCTTATACTAAAAGTATGTAATCAATGGATACCTTCAAACAAATTTCGGCCTTCGTCAATATCGCGACGCGCGGCAGCCTCTCCGCCGCGGCGCACGGCGAGGGCGTCACGCCAGCCATCATCGGCCGCCGCCTCGACGCTTTGGAAGCCCGGCTCGGCGTCAGGCTGCTGCTGCGCACGACGCGCCGCCTGACCCTGACCTTCGAGGGCCAGGCTTTTTTCGAGGATTGCC
>WQUQ01000238.1 GCA_009782025.1 Desulfobulbus sp.
TCCCAGCGATCTGATACATGTGGGTAATGCTGGGAATGGAGTCATTATTGGCCCCCACGACACTCTGGTGGATGATGCTCATTTGGGACAACCCAACGGCACCCACCACCACCAGGCCGATAATGGCCGTCACAATCAAAAGAATGAGTCTTTTTGCGATAGTCATGATTACCTCTCTGAATCAATGATTTGAACGGCAATGCCGTCTCTGCAACGGATCATGGGCCGAGAAACCCGCATAGCTTTCATAGTAGCCGGAATTGACTGATATGCCTTCCTGAGTTCCCGAAATTTTGTCTGCCAAGGATGGCCTGAACTGGAGTCATCATTTTGGGCAGGCGTCGCATCCCGGACGATTGAGTTCAAGGAACTGGCGGCCAAGCGGGTCAAGGGCGGGGTGTTAACATGCCACCCCATGCTGTTTCATTGGGACATCTTCTGCCGCGTCGTCGACAACTACGGCGACATCGGCGTCTGCTGGCGTCTGGCCCGGCAACTGGCGGGCGAACGTGGCCAGGCCGTGCGCCTGTGGGTGGATGAGCCGGGCGCGCTGGCGGCCATCTGCCCGGCCTGCGATCCCCGCTTGCCGGCGCAGCGTATCCAGGAAGTCGAAGTCTGCCGCTGGCCGGCGGATTTCGCCGTCGACCGCGTCGCCGAGGTCGTCATCGAAGCCTTTGCCTGCGACTTGCCGGCGGCCTATGTCGCCCGCATGGCGAGCGCCGCGCGCAAGCCCTGCTGGATCAATCTCGAATACCTGAGCGCCGAAACCTGGATCGAGGGCTGCCACGGCCTGGCTTCGCCCCACCCTGGCCTGCCGCTCGTCAAGCATTTCTTTTTCCCTGGTTTTACGAGCGCCAGCGGCGGCTTGTTGCGCGAAGCCGGCCTCCTTCCAGCGCCCTTGCCAGACCCCGCCGCGCCGCTGGAAATCAGCCTGTTCTGTTACGACAGCGCGCCGGTCGGCGGCCTGCTCGCGGCGCTGGCCGCCAGCCCGCGTCCGCTCGTCTGCCATGTGCCGCCGGGCAGGCCGCTGGCCGCCGTGAGCGCCGCCCTCGGCCCCGCCGAGGAGTGGAATCTCGGTCAGGCCCGCATCCAGCCCATCCCTTTTTTGCCGCTGGACGATTACGATGCCCTGCTGCGCCGCTGCGCCGTCAATTTCGTGCGCGGCGAGGATTCCTTTGTCCGCGCCCAGTGGGCGGGCCGGCCCTTCATCTGGCAAATCTACCCGCAGGACGAGGCGGCCCACCAGGCCAAGCTCGACGCCTTTCTCGACCGCTACTGCGCCGCCCTGACGCCCGCGGCGGCAAGCGCCGTGCGCGCTCTGTTCTCTGCCTGGAATGGTGGCAACGGCGATGGCGGCAACAGCAACGGCGGCGACGTTGCCGCGGCATGGCCGGCCTTCCTCGCCCAAACACCGGAAATCGCCCGGCACAACGTGGGCTGGGCGCGGCAACTGGCCGAACAGCCCGATTTGGCAACCAGGTTGGTCAATTTCGTTGCCGCCAGGGTATAATTTAACGTTTTTCTTTTTCCGATCTTAGCCAAGAGAATTTCGATGAAAACCGCACAGGAACTCCGCTCCGGCAACGTCATCATGGTCGGCGCCGACCCGCTCGTCGTCCAGAAGGCCGAATACAACAAATCCGGCCGCAACGCCGCCGTCGTCAAGATGAAACTCAAGAACCTGCTCACCGGCAACCCGTCGGAAGCCGTCTACAAGGCCGACGACAAGTTCGAGGTCGTCGTCCTCGACAAGAAGGAAGTCACCTATTCCTACTTCGCCGACCCGATGTACGTGTTCATGGATGCCGAGTACCACCAGTACGAAGTCGAAGCCGAAAACATGACCGACGCGCTGAAGTATCTGGAAGCCGACATGCCCTGCGAAGTCGTGTTTTACGACGGCAAGGCGATCTCGGTCGAACTGCCGAATTCGCTGGTGCGCGAGGTCATCTACACCGAACCCGCGGTCAAGGGCGACACCTCGGGCAAGGTCATGAAGCCGGCCAAGATCTCCACCGGCTTCGAGTTGCCGGTGCCGGCCTTCGTCGAAATCGGCGACAAGATCGAAATCGATACCCGCACCGACGAGTATCGCAGCCGCACCAAGTAATTTCGCGGTGCAAGCCCTCCGCTCTGCTAAAACGTAACGCTTGCCCCCCACCCCAGCCCTCCTCCGCAAGCGGGGGAGGGAGTTTTGCGATTCCGCGGACTCACCATGACCTACACAGTCTTTGTCGACGGCCAGGAAGGCACCACTGGCTTGCAGATCAACGAATACCTCGCCCGGCGCGCCGACATCGAGTTGTTGAAGATCGACGTCGACAAGCGCAAGGACGCGGCGGAACGCAAGCGCCTGATCGACGCTTCCGACATCACCTTTCTCTGCCTGCCCGACGCCGCCGCCAAGGAAGCCGTGGCGCTGGCCGGCAACCCGCGCACCTGCATCATCGACGCTTCCACCGCCCACCGCGTCAATCCCGATTGGGTATTCGGCCTGCCGGAGCTATGCCCGGAGCAGCGCGCCCGAATTCGTGCCAGCAAGCGCATCGCCAATCCCGGCTGTCACGCCACGGCCTTCATCCTGGCGCTCCGCCCGCTCGTCGCCGCCGGCCTGCTGCCGGCTGACACGCCGATTGCCGCCAACTCCATCACCGGCTATTCCGGCGGCGGCAAAGCGATGATCGCCGATTACCAGGGGCCGGGCCGCATCGACGCCCCCCGCCCCTACGCGCTGGCGCTCGCCCACAAGCACCTGCCGGAAATGCAGGCGTACACCGGCCTTGCCACGGCGCCCATCTTCCAGCCCATCGTCGGGCCGTTCTACAAGGGGCTGGCCGTCACCCTCTACCTGCACCCCCGGCAATTCAGCCGCCCGGCCTCGATCGCCGACATTCAGCGCCTGCTCGCCGACCATTACGCCGGCGAAGCCTTCATCCGCGTCGCGCCCGTCGGCCTCGAAGCCAATACCGACGGCGGCTTTTTCAACGTCGAAGCCAGCAACGACAGCAACCGCGTCGACCTGTTCGTCTTTGGCAACGACGAGCGCATGCTGCTCGTCGCGCGCCTGGACAACCTCGGCAAGGGCGCATCCGGCGCCGCCGTGCAGTCGATGAACGTGCATCTGGGCATTGAGGAGAGCCTGGGGCTGGCCTGAATGCAGAGGAGGGGGCGCAATGCTCACATCCGGCGTCCGGTGTGCTTAAATGACGCTCCCGGCCGGCAGAGCCGGGGGCCTGCAACGCCGCACCCCGGCAAACTTCGTGAAAGGAAATGTCATGGGAATCTTCAGCACCATCCTCGCCAAACTCGGTTTCGGCCACAAGGAAGCGGCTGCCGCGCCGGCCCAGACGCCCGCCGCCAGCGCCGCGCCCGCCGCGCCCGCCGCGCCAAGCGCGCCGGCGGCTCCGGCCCCGGCGGCGATCAGCGCGGTCGACGTGGTGGCCAAGCTGGAAGGCATGGCCAAGAGCAATCCTGAAAAACTGAACTGGAAAGTCTCGATCGTCGACCTGATGAAGCTGCTCGGACTCGACAGCAGCCTCGCGGCGCGCAAGGAACTGGCCGGCGAACTGGGCTGCCCCGCCGAAAAAATGGGAGATTCCGCCCAGATGAACATGTGGCTGCACAAAACCGTGCTGCGCAAACTGGCCGAAAACGGCGGCAACATCCCGCGCGAACTGCTCTGAACCGGCTGCTCCGCCCCACCCACCAAGGCCCGCCGCGAGCGGGCCTTTTGCATGGCCCACTTTTCGTCGCGGGCGCTCCTGCTCCTCTACGGCGCCATCACCGGAGTACGTAGCTTGGGTTGGGCGCAACGAAGCCCAACATCAAGTCTCGCCATGTTGGGTTTCGCCTTTGGCTCAACCCAACACGGGCTGGAAAAAGGGGGTTATCCATCACCGTGACATTCAGCAGAAACAGGCTGAGTTCACCTTAGCCGTGTATAATCATAACACATTGAGTTGATTGGATATTTATCATGGAGCAAGCGGAGTACAGGGCGTTGCTGGCGAGTCTGGA
>WQUQ01000239.1 GCA_009782025.1 Desulfobulbus sp.
GCCAATACGCGGTGGCGGTATTCGGGTAACGCGATGACGCTTTCGATGGCCGTTACCAGGTCGCGCATGGCGGTCAGCGTGGTTTCCGGCAAGGCGATCGCCGCTTGCGAAAAGAGCGACGGATGACTGACGGCCAGCGTATCGAGATCGAGGCCGGCCCCGTCGGCCAGCGCCCTTGCCAGGGCGGCGCGATCAAACACGGGCGTTCCTCTCGGCAAAGAAATTGAGCACTTCGGCTAGCTCCTTGGTTCGTTTCATCGGCGGCAGACTTTGCCACACGCGGCGGCCATAGGGCTTGGACAGCAGCCGGGGGTCGCAGATCATCAGCACGCCGCGATCCTGCTCGTCGCGGATCAGCCGACCCGCGCCCTGCTTCACATTGATGACGGCGCGCGGCAACTGGTATTCCATGAAGGCGTTGCGGCCCTGGCGCTGCATTTGCTCGATGCGCGCCGCCAGCACCGGGTCGTCGGGCGGGGCGAAGGGAATTTTGTCGATGACGACCAAGGAGAGCGCCTCGCCGCGCACATCGACGCCTTCCCAGAAGCTCTGGCTGCCGACCAGGATGGCGTTGCCGAGATGGCGAAAGCGCCGCAGCAACTCGTTCTTGCCGCCCTCGCCCTGCAACAAGAGCGGCATATCGACGCCGGCCTCGGCGAGGCGCTCCTGCAACAGTTCGTGCGTGCGACGCATGGCCCGCAGGCTGGTGCACAGAAAAAACGCGCCGCCGCCGGCCGCCAGCACGGCGGGAAAAGCGGCCTCGACCACGGCCTCGGTATAGCCGTAGGAATTCGGCTCCGGCATGCCCAGCGGCGCGTACAGCACGGCCTGGCTGGCAAAGTCGAAAGGGCTTTGCCAGCAGGCCGATTCCGGCTCGCCGAGGCCGAGTTCGGCGCAGTAATGGTGAAACTTGCCCTGTACCGCCAGCGTTGCCGAGGTAAAAATCCAGGCGCGTGGATGGCCGCCCATCTGTTTCTGAAAAATCTCGGCGACATCGAGCGGCGTCGTGTTCAGTTGCAGCGAATGGGTGAAGGCCTCGGCCCAGCGCACCGTGCCGTCCTCGCCCGGATTGCGCCAGGCGGCCAGAGCTTGCGCCAGATCGCCGGCCCGCTGCCAGCATTTTTCCAGGCCCTCGGCCCGCTCGGCCTGCGTTTCGAGCAGGGCGGCGAAGGCGGTGACCTCGTCCTCCAGCGCCTTCAGCGCCGGGGCGAATTCCGGCTTCTCCTGCAACGGCCCCCAGGAAAAACGGCCGGTGTCGATGCCGACCGCCAGGCGCAAATCCTTGGCCGCCTTCTCCAGTTGCCGCGCCGCCGTTTGCAGTTGCGTGCAGTCGCGGGCATGGGTCAGGCCCTCGGCGCGGGCGTCGCGAGCCAGATCGACGACCTGTGCCGTCGACACGCTATCGCCAAAGAACAGGGTCGCCACTTCCGGCAACTGGTGGGCCTCGTCGAAAATCACCGTGTTGCAGGCCGGCAGCAGTTCGGCCATGCCTTCGTCGCGCAGCATGACATCGGCAAAGAACAGGTGATGATTGACCACCACCAGATCGGCGGCCATCGCCTCGCGCCGCGCCTGCATCACGAAACAGTCCTTGTAATTCGGGCAATCCTGGCCGAGACAATTCTCGCGCGTCGAGGCGACGTGGTTCCACACCGGCGAACTCTCGTTCACCTCCAGGCATTCGGCCTTGTCGCCGGTTTTCGTGACCTTGGCGAAGACGGCGATGCGGCGGGCGTCAGCGGCCTCCTCGCGGCTCAAGAAACGACCGTCGGCCAGCGCCTGTTCGAGGTGGTAGGGACAAACGTAATTGGCCCGCCCCTTCAACAGCGCGATCTTGACCGGCGCTTTCAGCGCTTCGCGCACCATCGGCAGATCCTTGTTGAACAACTGATCCTGCAAGGTCTTGGTGCCGGTCGACACGATCACCTTGCCGTTTGAGCGCAAGGCCGGCACCAGATAGGCGAAGGTCTTGCCCGTACCGGTGCCGGCCTCGGCGATGAATACCGAACAGCGGTCGATGGCGGCGGCGATGCGTTCGGCCATCTCGACCTGCTGCTGGCGCACGCGATAGCCGTCGATGGCACCGGCCAGCGGCCCGGCGGGAGAGAAAATTTCCGAGAGGGAGAGCAAGGGAAAAGCCTGAAAAAACCGGGCAGATTCTAGCAGATGCCGGGTTCCCTTCCCCCGCTGGCATAGTTATCCACGCATCTCCAATGTCATAGGTCGTGGTGAGCGCAGCGAACCGCGACTGTACGGTGCGGCGCTGTATCGGTTGGCGAGCCATTTTGTCGCGGTTCGCTGCGCTCACCACGACCTATGCGAAAGCGCGGCATAATGCGGCCCGTCATGCCTGATTCCGGTTACATCGCCCTGTTTCTCGTTGGTCTGCTCGGCGGCGCGCATTGCGTTGGCATGTGCGGCGGCATTGTCGGCGCGTTGTCGTTTGGCGCGCCGGGGCGCTGGCGGCTGCATCTGGCCTACAACGGCGGGCGCATCGTCTCGTATGCCGCGGCCGGGGCCGTGGCCGGCGCGTTGGGGGCGGTCAGTCTCGGTCTGGATGGGCAACTGCCGATCCGCCTGGCGCTGTACCTGCTGGCCAACCTGATGCTGGTGGCGCTCGGCCTTTATCTGCTCGGCGTGACCCGCGCCCTGGCGTTGACCGAGCGGGCCGGCCAGCGGCTGTGGCGGCGCATTCAGCCGCTGACGCGACGCTTTCTGCCGGCGCGCACGGTGGCCCAGGCTTTTCCGCTCGGCCTGTTGTGGGGCTGGCTGCCTTGCGGTCTGGTCTATAGCGCCCTGGCCAGCGCCTTGACGGCGGGTTCGGCCGGGCGCGGCGCCTTGTTGATGCTCTGCTTTGGCCTGGGCACCTTGCCCAATTTGCTGTTGGCCGGAATGCTGCTCGCCCGGCTCAACGAATTCGTCCGCCGGCCCGTGGTGCGAACTTTATCCGGTTTGCTGGTTCTCAGTTTCGGACTATATGGATTGTTTGCCTTGCTGCGTTTCCAGGAAATTCTGCCGTGAATGCTCCCGCCCCTCCCGGCCGGGTCGTCGAATTCGCCATCGCCGGCATGACCTGCGCCGCCTGCTCGGCGCGGCTGGAGAAGGTGCTCAACCGCCAGCCGGGCATCCATGCCAACGTCAATCTGGCCGCCGAGCGGGCGCGCGTTCGTCTCGATGACGGCGTTGCCGCCGAGGCGGTGATCGCCGCCGTGGTCAAAGCCGGTTTCACGGCCAGCCCGGTCGACGCCGGCACGCGCGAGCGGGAGAAGCGGGCGAAAGCCATCGCTTATCGGCAGGAGAGCCGGCGCTTCTGGATCGCCGTGGCGCTGACCCTGCCGCTGGTCGGCCAGATGCTATTCATGTTTGGCGAGCACGGCCACCAAGATGGAGTAATGCGTGAATTGCCGCGCTGGCTGCAACTCTTGCTGGCGACGCCGGTGCAGTTCTGGATCGGCTGGCGTTTTTACGATGGCGCGTGGAAGGCGCTGCGTAGCGGCGGGGCCAACATGGATGTGCTGGTGGCGCTGGGCACCAGCATGGCCTGGGGGTTTTCGGCAGTGGTCACGGTGTTCTCGCTCGATCAGCACGTCTATTTCGAGGGCGGCGCGGCGGTGATTACCCTGGTGCTGCTCGGCAAGTTGCTCGAAGCGCGGGCCAAGGCGCGAACTTCGGAGGCCATTGAGACACTGATCCGACTGCAACCGAAAACGGCGCGCGTCGAACGCGATGGCGAATTTGGCCGCGAATGGGTCGAAATGGCGGTCGACAGCCTGATGCCGGGCGATGTTTTTCTCGTGCGTCCGGGCGAGAGCGTGCCGGTCGATGGTGAGGTGCTCGACGGCCAGTCGCGCGTCGACGAGGCGATGTTGACCGGCGAGAGCATGCCGGTCGGCAAGACGGCAGGCGACCGCGTTTTCGCCGCCACGGTCAATGCTCAGGGGGCGTTGCGTTGCCGGGCCACGGGCGTCGGCGAGCAGACGCTGCTGGCCGGCATCATCCGCCTGGTCGGCGAGGCGCAGGGTTCCAAAGCGCCGGTGCAGCGGCTGGCCGACCGTATCTCCGGCATTTTCGTGCCGGTGGTCTGCCTCATCGCGCTGGCGACCCTGCTCGGCTGGTGGTGGCATGGCGGCGATTTTGCCGTCGCCCTGGTCAATGCCGTCGCCGTGCTGGTCATCGCCTGCCCGTGCGCGCTCGGTCTGGCGACGCCGACGGCGATCATGGTCGGCACCGGCCAGGGGGCGCGGGCCGGCATTCTGGTGCGCAACGCCGAGGCGCTGGAGCGGGCCGAGAAAATTTCCGTGCTGGCGGTGGACAAGACCGGCACGCTGACGCAGGGCCTGCCGACACTGACCGACGTGGTCGCTCGCGGCGCGACGCGCGACGAGGCGCTTGCTCTGGCGGCGGCGCTGGAGCAGCGTTCCGAACACCCGCTGGCGCGGGCCATCGTCGCCGCCGCCGGTTCCGTTGAGCCAGCGCCCGTTGACACATTCAGCGCCCTGCCCGGCCACGGTATCGAAGGCACGGTCGCCGGTCGCCGTTTGCGCCTCGGTTCGCCCGACTGGCTCGGCGTCGCCGCCGATGAAGCGGTGTTGGCGCTGCAACGGGCCGGCAAGACGGTGGTTGCTTTGGTAGCGAACGACACGGCGGGCGACAAGCTGCTGGCCCTGTTCGCCATCGCCGACGCCCTGCGCCCGACCTCACGGGCCGCGGTGGCACGTTTGCGCCAGCGCGGCGTGCGCGTCGTCATGCTGACCGGGGACAACGCCGCGACGGCCGCCGCGATTGCTGCCGAGGCCGGCATTGCCGAATTCCGCGCCGGCATCCTGCCCGGCGACAAGGCGGCGGCGGTGGCCGAGTTGAAGCAAGGCGGGGAACAGGGCAAAACCTGGGTCGGCATGGTCGGCGACGGCATCAACGACGCGCCGGCGCTGGCCGCGGCGGATGTCGGCTTCGCCATCGGCGCCGGTTCCGACGCGGCGATCGAGGCGGCCGACCTGACCTTGATCCGCAGCGACCTGCTGGCGGCGGCCGACGCCATCGACCTGTCGGCGGCGACGCTGGCCAAGATTCGGCAGAATTTGTTCTTCGCCTTCATCTATAATGTACTTGGCATCCCCTTGGCGGCGTTGGGGTTTCTCAACCCGGTCGTGGCCGGCGCGGCGATGGCGCTGAGTTCGGTATCGGTGGTTTCCAATTCGTTATTGCTCAAGCGCTGGCGGCCGCATGCCGAGGACTGAGTGAGGAGGAGGCGATGAACAATGGCAGGAGCAAGGGCGGCAAGGCCGTTGCGTCGACAATGGACCCGGCGGCATTGGCAGCCGCCGAGGCGGCCAAGGTTGGTCTCTATATCCAGCAGGACGGATTGTTTCGTTATGTCAATCCCTTCCTGGCGCGTCAGTTCGGCTATGACGTCGACGAACTGATCGGCCAGTGCGGGCCGCTCGACCTGCTTCTGGCCGATGCCGAATCCTTTCGCCTGAAGGCGCGCGGCGGCGCTGGCGCGGAAATCGGCGCGCCCGTTTGCGAAACCGTCGCCCGGCATCGGGACGGTTCGACGTTTCCGGTGCGCATCGTCGGCGCGCCGCTGACGATCGACGGCCAGCCGGCAACGGCCGGCACGGTGTTCGACCTGAGCGCGCAGCGGGCCGCCGAGAGCAGGATTCGGGAACTGGCCGATTTCGACGCGCTGACCGGCCTGCCCAACCGTCGCCTGCTGCTCGATCGCCTGCTGCAACTGATCGCCGGCGCGGAGCGGGAGGAAGCGCCGTTTGCCCTGCTCTGTCTCGATCTCGACAACTTCAAGCGGATCAACGAATCACTGGGCCACAGCGTCGGCGACGAATTGCTGTGCGCGGTTGCCCGTCGCCTCGGCAGCGCAACGCGGCGGATCGATACCCTGGCCCGCCTCGGTGGTGACGAGTTCATCCTGGTCATGCCGGGCGCCAATGCCGCCGGCGCCGCCGATCTCGCCCGCCGTTTGCTCGATGCCTGCAATACGCCGTTCACCATCGCCGGCCACGATCTGACGGTGACGCCATCGCTGGGCGTGACCACCTATCCGCAAGATGGCAAGGATATCGAAACCCTGCTGCGCAACGCCGACGTGGCGATGTACAAGGCCAAGGAACAGGGGCGCAACACCTTCCAGTTTTATACCGTCGAAATGAATACCGCGACTTTCGAGCGTCTGATGCTCGAAAGCAGCCTGCGCCGGGCCATCCGCAATGGCGAACTGACGCTGCATTACCAGCCGCTGATCGATCTCGGCAGCGGCCGCATCATCGGCGTCGAGGCGCTGGTGCGCTGGCATCATCCCGATCTCGGGCTGGTCATGCCGGATCGCTTCATCCACGTCGCCGAAGAAACCGGCCTCATCAACCCGCTCGGCGATTGGGTGCTGGGCGAGGCTTGCCGTCAGGCGCAAGCCTGGATCGACAATGGCCTGCCGCCGCTGGTCATGGCCGTCAACGTCGCCCCGGAGCAATTTCGCCAGGCCGGCTTCGTCGCCGCCGTGGCCGGCGCGCTGGCCGGTTCCGGCCTCGATCCGACGCTGCTCGAACTGGAAGTGACCGAGCGCACGGTGATGACCGGCGCCGAGATCAATATCGGCACCCTGGCCGCCCTGCACCGGATGGGCGTCAAATTGTCCCTCGACGACTTCGGCACCGGCTATTCTTCGCTGGCCTACCTGAAGCGCTTCCCGGTCGGCAAGCTGAAAATCGACCGCTCCTTCGTCCGCGATCTGGAACTCGACCCCGACGATCAGGCGATTGCCTCGACCATCGTCAACATGGGGCGCAGCCTGCGTCTGGCGGTGCTGGCCGAGGGCGTCGAGACCCGCGAGCAACTGGCCCTGCTGCGGGCAATGGATTGCACCATGGCGCAGGGCTATTTTTTCAGCCGCCCCCTGCCCGGCGAGGAAATCATCGAATTGCTGCATCGGCAGCCTTTTTTATCCAAGGAATGAAACATGGAAGAAACCGTCATCCAAATCGGCGGCATGACCTGTCAGGGTTGCGTCAGCAATATCACCGGCATCCTGGCCGCGCTGCCCGGCGTCGCCTCGACCACCGTCTCGCTCGCCGAGGGCGCGGCGCAGGTGCGCTTCGACCCCAGCGTGGTCGCCCGCCCCGCCCTGCTGGCGGCGGTCGAGGAGGCCGGCTTTGATGCCGCTTGAGGATCTGACGGTGAACACGACTGCGCCCGCGCCGGCCGCCCCAGCCACCCCACCCCGGTTGACCCGGTTGTCGCATGGCGGCGGCTGCGGCTGCAAGATCGCTCCGGCAGTGCTGGAAAAAATCCTCGCCGGCCTGCCGCCCGGCATCGTCCCGCCGCAATTGCTGGTCGGCTCCGAGACCGCCGACGATGCGGCGGTCTACCAGATCAACGCGCAACAGGCCATCGTCGCCACCACCGATTTCTTCATGCCGATCGTCGACGACCCGCATGATTTCGGCCGCATCGCCGCCGCCAACGCCATTTCCGACATCTACGCCATGGGCGGCGCGCCGCTGTTCGCGCTGGCCCTGGTCGGCATGCCGGTCAATGTGCTGCCGCTTGAAACCATCGGCGGCATTCTCGAAGGCGGCGCCGTGGTCTGCCGCCAGGCCGGCATTCCCGTCGCCGGCGGCCATACCATTGATTCCGTCGAACCGATCTACGGCCTCGTCGTCATCGGCCTCGTCAATCCCCAGCATCTCAAGCGCAATTCCACCGCCCGCCCCGGCGACCGGCTGATTCTCGGCAAGGCGCTCGGCGTCGGCGTCTACAGCGCGGCGCTGAAAAAAGACAAACTGCATGCCACCGACTACGAAGCCATGATCGCCAGCACCACCCAGCTCAACACGCCGGGGCCGGTACTCGCCTGTCTCGACGGCGTTCATGCCATCACCGACGTTACCGGCTTCGGCGTGCTCGGCCATCTGGCGGAAATCTGCAAGGGCAGCCACGTTGCCGCCCGCCTCTCTTTCGCCGATCTGCCGCTGCTGCCGCGCGCGGCCGAACTGGTCGAAGCCGGCTGCAAAACCGGCGCTTCAGAGCGCAACTGGGCCAGCTACGGCCATCTCGTCCGCCTCGGCGCTGGTCTTGGCGACAGCGCCCGAACGCTCTTGACCGACCCGCAAACCTCCGGCGGCCTACTCGTCTCCTGCGCCCCGGAAGCGGTCACCGACGTGCTGTCGATCTTCCTGCAACAGGGCTTCACCCATGTCTCGGTCATCGGCGAAATCGTCGCCGGCAAGCCGGGCATCGAGGTGGCCTGAGCGGCCCGGCCGCCTGCCTCCCGATTCCATTTCCAAATCAACCGATGACTTTGTCGGCTTCGCTTGCCGTGCAACCGTACTGTCTCTCGCTTCGCCTTCGCGTCCTCGGCTGATTTAAAAATGGAATGAAACCCTTCCTCGCGATCAGCGATCGGCGAAGGGTTTTTTCTTGAATTTGCGCTCGCCGCCCGTATTTGGGTGAACATCGGGCCGGCCGTCGTCGGGCCGCAGGTTGATCGGCACGCCGCGCACGCGGGTGCGTTTCAAGGCGTTGGCCGCTTCGGGCGGCATGCCGGCGGGCAATTCGACCGTGCTCGATTCGTCGTAGAGGCCGATGCGGCCGATGAAGCGGCTGTCGATTCCGGCTTCGTTGGCGATGGCGCCGACGATGTCCTTGACCTGCACACCATGGTCGCGGCCAACATCGATGCGGTAGCGCACCATGTCGCCGCTGGCCGGCGGGCGGCGCGGCTTGTCCTCGAAGCGCGGGCGCTCGCCGCGTGGCTCGAAGCGGGGTTGGTTGTCGCGACCCTCGAAACGCGGCCGTTCGCCGCGATTGTCGGAACGCGGCTTGTTCTCGCGTTCGGCAAAACCGGGCGGGCGGCGGTCGTCGCGGAAAGCCGGACGCGAGTTGGCGTGGCTGGCCGGGTCTTCGCCGGCGATCTGGAGCGGTTTGCCTTCCTGCGCCATCATCGCCAGCGCGGCGGCGATTTCCTCGGCGCTGACATCTTGCTCCTCGGCGATTTGCGAAACGATGTTGGCGAAGAAATCCAGCCCTTCGGCGCCCAGCACTTCGGCGACTTTTTCCTTGAAGGCGGCGACCCGCTTGTTGGTCACGTCGGCGCGCGAGGGCAGCGTCAGCGGCGCGATCGGCTGCCGGGTGGCGCGCTCGATGGTGCGCAACATGCGAATCTCGCGCGGTGCGACGAAGAGAATGGCGTTGCCGGCGCGCCCGGCGCGGCCGGTGCGGCCAATGCGGTGCACGTAGGCTTCGGTGTCGTAGGGAATGTCGTAATTGACCACGTGGCTGATGCGCGATAC
Organism: Desulfobulbus sp.; assembly: GCA_009782025.1. Lineage (GTDB taxonomy): Bacteria > Pseudomonadota > Gammaproteobacteria > Burkholderiales > Rhodocyclaceae > Azonexus. The sequence goes on from WQUQ01000239.1 coordinate 9,303, forward strand.
GTCGATGCCGCGCGCGGCCACGTCGGTGGCGATGACGATGTCAAGGGCGCCGGATTTCAACTGCTCGATGACGCGCTCGCGCATCTGCTGGTTGAGATCGCCGTTCAGCGCGGCGGCGGCGTAGCCGCGGGCGGCCAGTTTGTCGGCCAGTTCGACGGTGGCCGTCTTGGTGCGCACGAAGATGATGGCGGCGTCGAAATCATCCTCGACTTCGAGAATGCGGGTCAGCGCGTCGAGCTTGTGCAGGCCGGAAACCTGCCAATAAACCTGGCGAATGGCGGCGACGGTGGCGGTGGCCGACTTGATTCTGACTTCCTTCGGCTCGACCAGATATTTCTGCGCCACGCGGCGGATCGGCTCCGGCATCGTCGCCGAGAACAGCGCGGTCTGGTGCTGTTCCGGCGTGTGTTCGAGAATCCACTCGACATCGTCGATGAAACCCATGCGCAGCATTTCGTCGGCTTCGTCGAGCACCAGGGTCTTGAGATGGTCGAGATTGAGCGTCTGCCGCTCCAGGTGGTCCATGACCCGGCCCGGCGTACCGACGACGACATGCGCGCCGCGCGCCAACTGCTTCAACTGGATGGTGTAACTCTGGCCGCCGTAAATCGGCAGCACGTGGAAGCCGGGCAGATTGCGCGCATAGCTTTGCAGCGCCTCGGCCACCTGAATCGCCAGTTCGCGCGTCGGCGTCAGAATCAGCGCCTGCGGCTTCATCAACTTGGCATCGATGCTTTCCATCAAGGGCAGCGCAAAGGCGGCGGTCTTGCCGGTGCCGGTCTGGGCCATGCCGATGATGTCATGCCCCTCGCGCAGGAGCGGAATGCACTGGGCCTGGATCGGCGAAGGCGTCTCGTAGCCGATTTCGGCCAGGGTTTTGAGGAGGGACTGGCTCAAGCCGAGATCGGCAAAGCTGTCGACGGAAGTCGTCATGGTGTTGTTTCCTTTTCCCGTCGCGCTCACGCCTTGTTATGACGCGGGCGACGGATTGGCCCGCTGGCGGGCGACCTGAGTAACCCCGACGCAGCCTTGCCGGGGGAATGATTCCATTTCCCAATCAACCGATGACTTTGTCGGCTTCGCTTGCCGTACAACCGTACTGTCTGCGCTTCGCCTTCGCGTCCTCGGCTGATTTGAAAACGGAATGAATCAATGGGGTGAATCCTGCACAAAAACCTGATGAAACCGGCGGCTGCTCGGAATGACTGTGGGCGAACCATCACGCATTGAACTGATTATTATA
>WQUQ01000240.1 GCA_009782025.1 Desulfobulbus sp.
TGCAGGAACTGGAAGAATCCAGCCGCACCGGCGGCGCCAAACACAACCCGCGCGCCAAATCCTGGATGGACAAGGTCAGGGAGTTTTTCGGCGAATGAGCTTCCCTCTGTTTTTCGTCTGCCAAAGGGTGGATTTCATGCTACCCGTTTTTCCTGCTGCTGTCTGATCCAGTTCTCCAGAAACCGAGCAGGCGACTGGTAACCCAGCGTCGAATGCAGCCGTTTCCGGTTGTAGAAGACCTCGATGTATTCAAAGGCGACGACCTTGATCTGGGCATGCGTGGCGTAGCGAACGCCATGCACCCGCTCATTCTTGAAGCGGTTGAACCAGCTCTCGGTTGGCGCATTATCCCAGCAGTTTCCTTTCCGGCTCATCGAGCACGTCATGCCGTAGCGCCTGAGCTTGTCCTGAAAGGCGTGGCTGGCGTACTGGCTGCCTCGATCAGAGTGGTGCATCAGCCCCGCTGCCGGACGTTTCCTGAACCAAGCCATGGTCAGCGCATCCGTCACGATATCCGCCGTCATGCGCGGCTTCAACGGCCAGCCAACGACTTCGCGGTTGAACAGGTCGAGCACGATCGCCAGATAGAGTCAGCCTTCATCCGTCCAAAGATAGGTGATGTCCGATGTCCAGACTTGATTGGGTGCCGTCGGCGTGAAATTTCTGGCCAGCAGGTTCTCGGCCACGGGCAGGCTGTGCTTCGATTCCGTCGTGACCCGGTAGCGCCCGCTTGTGGCGGGCATGAATCGCGTTGTCGCGCATCAGCCGTTCGACCCGTGCCTTGCTCGCCGAGAAACCCCTGGCGCGCAACTCGCGCACCATGCGCGGGCTACCATAGGCACCCTTGAGCTCCGCATGGATGGCGCGGATCAGCGCCAGCATCTGGCTGTCGGTCAGTCGCCGCCGATCCGCCTTGCCTCCCCGCTTCCAGGAACGATGCCACTCAAGCTGACATCGAGCGCCTCACACATCTCGACCAGAGGAAACGCTTTGCCCTGCGCAGCAATCCAGGCGTACCTCACACCACTTCCCTTGCAAAGTACGCCGTCGCTTTTTTTAGGATTTCGTTCTCCCGCTTGAGCCGCAGATTCTCGGCACGCAACCTCGACAACGCCATTTCTTCTGGCGTCACTACTCTGCCACCAGCCCCGCTCAGCTTCCTTTGCTCCGATACCTTCACCCAGTTGCGCAAGGTCTGATCGCTCAGCCCCAGTTCCTTGCATACCTGGCTGACGCTCTGGCCTCCATTGACCCGCTTGACCGCCTGTTCCTTGAACTCCAGCGTGTACGCCTGCTTCGCTATCTTCATCTCTCGCCTCCAAAAGTGACTCAAGTTTAGGTCTCCCTTGGCAGACGAAATTTCGGGGGAAGCTCATGGGTTTTCACCAAGCCAACAGGCCAACAGGCAGACGATCTTCCACTCAATATAGAAGTGACGACTCCCTGTTTCAGCCGCCGAGCAGTTCGCGGGCGTGCTGGCGGGTGATGTCGGTGATGTCGACGCCGCCCAGCATGCGGGCGATTTCTTCCACCCGGCCGGCCGCGTCGAGGGGCAGGATGGCGCTCAGGGCAGCGCCGTCGCGCTGCGTCTTGCTGACCTGCCATTGCCAGTCGGCCCGCGCCGCCACTTGCGGCAGGTGGGTCACGCACAGCACCTGGCGTTCGCCGCCCAGTTCGTGCAAGAGCCGCCCGACGATTTCGGCGACGCCGCCGCCGATGCCGACGTCGACTTCGTCGAAAATCAGGGTCGGCACGCTGGCCGAGCGCGAAGTCAGCACCTGAATCGCCAGGCTGATGCGCGACAATTCGCCGCCGGAAGCGACCCTGGCCAGCGGTTTGGCTTCGTTGCCGGCCAGCCCGGCGATGCGGAATTCGACCTGTTCGAGGCCGTAGGCGGCGCCTTTGACCGCGCCATCGACCGGCGTCAAGGCGACTTCAAAGCGCCCGGATGAGAGGGCCAGTTGACGCATCACGGCGCTGACGGCTTCGCTCATTTCAGCCGCCGCTTTCTTGCGGCCCGTGGACAGCCGCTCGGCTTTGGCCTGGTAGGCGGCCCGTGTTTGCGTCGCGCTAGCGGTCAACGCGGCCAGATCGCTGGCGGCTTCGAGCGTCGCCAGGCGCTGCTGCCAGCCGGCGAGCAGGCCCGGCAATTCCGCCGGCTGGACGCGGTATTTGCGGGCGGCGGCGAGCACGGCGTCGATGCGGCGCTCGACTTCGGTGAGGCGAGCCGGGTCGAGATCGACGCGGTCGCCGTAGCGGCGCAAGGTGGATACCGCATCGGCCAGTTCAGCCTGCACCGATTGCAGCAGCGCCGCCACGTCGCCCAGGGCCGGGTCGTATTCGGCCAGCGTGGAGAGCCGGGCGGCGACGCTGTCGACCTGCCGCTCGCAGGCGTTGTCGTCGTCGGCCAGCGCCGCCAGGGCGAATTGCGCGCCGGCCATCAGGCTGGCGGCATGGCCGAGGCGGCGGTGTTCAAGCTCCAGTTCTTCCCATTCGGCCCCCGAGAAGGCCAGGGATTCGAGTTCGCGCGCCTGCCATTCGAGTTGTTCGCGTTCGCGTTGCACGGCCTCGGCCCCCGCGCCAGCCTCGGCCAGCGCCTGCTCGGCGGCGCGCCAGGCGCGAAAGGCGGCGGCCACGTCGGCGGCCAGCGGCAACAGGCCGGCGTGGGCGTCGAGCAGGGCGCGCTGGGCGTCGGCGCGCAGCAGCGACTGGTGGGCGTGCTGGCCGTGGATGTCGACCAGCCATTCGCCGACCTCGCGCAATTGCTGGACGGTGGCCGGCGAGCCGTTGATCCAGGCGCGCGAACGCCCGCCCACATCGACCACGCGGCGGAGCAGCAATTCGTCGTCGGCGTCGAGATCGTTGGCGGCCAGCCAGGCCCGGACTTCGGGCAGCTTGTCGATGGCGAAGCCGGCGCTGATTTCCGCCTTGTCGCAGCCGGCGCGGACGACGCTGGCATCGGTGCGTTCGCCGAGAGCCAGCGCCAGGGCGTCGATGAGAATCGACTTGCCGGCCCCGGTTTCCCCGGTCAGCGCGCCGAAACCGGCGGCGAAATCGAGTTCCAGGCGGTCGACGATGACGAAGTCGCGGATCGACAGGCGGTGCAGCATTTATTGTCCTTGTGGCCGCTCGCTCCACTGCAATTTCTGGCGCAGCATGGCGAAGTAGCGGTAGCCGGGCGGATGCAGGAAGCGGATGGCATGGTCGGATCGACGTAAGCACACGCTATCGCCCGGTTCCAGGTCAACCGTCACCTGGCCGTCGAAGTGCACGCGCGGGTCGTCGGCATGGACGATGCGAAATTCGATCTCGGCCTGGTCGTTGACGATCACCGGGCGATTGGTCAGGGCATGCGGATAGAGCGGCACCAGCGCGATGCCGGTCAGCGTCGGATGCAGGATCGGGCCGCCAGCCGACAGCGAGTAGGCGGTGGAGCCGGTCGGCGTCGACGCGATCAGGCCGTCGGCGCGCAGGTTGTAGATGAATTCGCCATCGATGAACAGCTCGAACTCGATCATCCGGCCCATCGCCCCCTTGTCGAGCACGACTTCGTTGAGGGCCATGTTCGAGGCCACCTCGCGGTTGGCGCGCATCACCTCGGCGGTCAGCAACATGCGGTTTTCCGGCTGAAAACGGCCGTCGAGCAGGTCGTCCATGCAACCGAGCAAATCCTCGCGGGCGATGTCGGTCATGAAGCCGAGCCGCCCCTGATTGACGCCGACCAGCGGCACGCCGTAGCGGGCCAGGCGGCGCGCCGCGTTGAGCATGGTGCCGTCGCCGCCGAGCACGATGGCGAGATCGGCATGGGCGCCGATGTCGTTGAAGCCGCAGGTCACCCAGCGCGACAGATCGACCTGGCGGCCGATCTGCTCCGAGGTCTCGCGCTCGATGAACACCGAGACGCCGCGCTCGTGCAGGTACTCGGCGAGGTCGCGCAGCGACTCGGCGATTTCCATGCTGTGATATTTGCCGACCAGAGCAATGGTGTGGGG
>WQUQ01000241.1 GCA_009782025.1 Desulfobulbus sp.
GTCTCGAAGAGGCGGATGCGCTTGAGCCGCAACTGGTTGCCGTAGGTGTCGCGATACACGGCGTCGAGGCGCTCGAAGGCGATGCGGGCGAGGTTCTCGGCGGTCGGCACGCGGTCGAGAAGCACCGTCTTGTGACCGGGCAGGCTGGCGAGGAAATCGATGATGGCGCGATCACCGGCGAAGGCCAGGAAGGCATGATCCCAGGCGTCCACCAGATGTTCCCTGGCCAGTTGTTTGACCTGCGAAAAATCCATCACCATGCCATTGGCGGCGTCGCCGGCTTTGTCGATGACGTTGCCGGCAAGGGTGATTTCAATCGCGTAACGGTGCCCGTGCAGATGGCGGCACTGGCTCTGGTGATCGGGGATGCGATGCCCGGCATCGAATTCGAGACGGCGGGTGATGTCCATGAGAGAAAAGTTCGACGAGGCGGTCGCGGATTATACAATGCCATGATGCTCACCACCGCCGACCACCGCCGCGACAGCGCCGGCCTGCGCTACGTCTATCCTGTCGTCTCGCGGCGGGCGGGCGGCGTTTCGGTCGGCATCAATCTCAACGTCAACAACGCCTGCAACTGGGCCTGCGTCTATTGCCAGGTCGCCAATCTGCGCCGCGGCGGCCCGCCGCCTGTCGATCTGGCCCTGCTGGAGCGGGAGTTGGCGCAGTTTCTCGATGCCGCCATCAACGGCGATTTCATGGCCCGCACGGTGCCGCCGGCAGCGCGGCGTCTGGTTGACGTGGCTTTTTCCGGCAATGGCGAGCCGACCAGCGCCGCTGAATTCGCCGCCGCCGTCGACGGCGTCGGCCGGGTGCTGGAGCGCTTCGGCCTGGGCGGCAAGCTGACGCCGCGATTGATTACCAATGGCAGCCTGATCCATCGGCCGCGGGTGGCGGCCGGCATTCGCCGATTGGGCGAACTGGGGGGGGAAGTCTGGTTCAAGCTGGACCGGGCGCAGTCCGAGGCCATGGCCGAGATCAACGGCGTGCCGCTGATGCCGGCGAAGGTCGCCGCCAACCTTGCCCGCTGCGCCGCCCTGGCGTCAACCTGGGTGCAGACCTGCTGGTTTGCCCTCGATGGCCAGGCGCCCGGCGCGGCTGCACGCGCCGCCTACTGCGCCTTGCTGGCGCCGCTGGCCGGCCAGTTGGCCGGCATTCACCTGTATGGCCTGGCGCGGCCGTCGCTGCAACCGGCTGCTGCTCGTCTGACGGCGTTGCCAGCGGATGAACTGGCGGATTTCGCGGGCGAAGTCCAAAAAAAAACGGGCATCCGGGTACTCGTTTCCCCTTGATGCCCATTGGCGCTGGCAACGGTCCGCGCGGACCGGCGATCAGGCGTTCTTTTTCGCGTGGCTGCGCGCCAGTTTCTTCAGTTCCTTGAAGCGCTCCGGCTCATGCGCCTTCAGGTACTCGACGACTTCCCAGTCTTCGCGCTTGATCGACTTGATGTCGATCTGTTCGACGTGAACCAGGCGCAGCAGTTCGCACACGGGTCGCGGCATGTTGCGGCCGCTTTCGTAACGGGAGCCGCCGCTTTGCGTCACGCCCAGGGTGGACCAGAACTGTTGCTGGTTCAGGCCGAGCTTGCGACGGATATCGCGGGCGTCGATCTTCGCGGTGGTTTTGACGGTAGGCATTATTTGATCTCCATCGGTTGGTGTTGTAGTAGGGTATCCGAACATCTTGGCAAATCCATGACCGAAATCATAGTGTCAAGTATATTCATGATTATGACACTGCGCAAGTGCATCTATCATTTTTGATGTTTTCGGGTTTTTTGCGATATGAGACCCGTGTCAGGTTTTGCCGGGTCGATTGCCCATCGCTTCGCCCATGCGAATGGCATCGGCCGGCTGCCAGGCCGGGTTGAAAGCCAGTGTATTTTTCGCGAACAGCATGACCACGGTCGAGCCGAGCAGAAAACGGCCCATCTCGTCGCCCCGTTTGAGCGCGATGTTCTGTTCCTCGTAACGCCATTCGCGGATGACGCCGGGGCGTGGCGGATTGACCACGCCGTGCCAGACGGTGGCCATGCTGCCGACGATGGTGGCGCCGACCAGGGTCAGCACGAACGGGCCGTCGGCCGTGGCGAACACGCAGACGACGCGCTCGTTCCTGGCAAACAGGCCGGGTACACCGCGCGCCGTGGCCGGGTTGACCGAAAACAGCGCGCCGGGCACGTGGATCATGCGCAGCAGCTTGCCGTCGCAGGGCATGTGGATGCGGTGGTAGTCGCGCGGGCTGAGGTACAGCGTGGCGAAATCGCCGTTCTCGAATTGCGCGGCCAGCTCGCGGTCGCCGCCGACCAATGCGGTGGTCGAATAGCGGTGGCCCTTGGCCTGAAAAATCTGGTCGCGCTCGATGGCGCCGAACTGGCTGATCGCCCCATCGACCGGGCACAGGAAATCGGCCTCGGCGAAGGGGCGAGCGTCTGCGCGCAGCGGCCGGGTGAAGAATTCGTTGAAAGTCTTGTAGCCGGCGATGTCCGGGTTGGCGGCATCCATCATGTTGACGCCGTAACGGCCGACAAACCAGCGGATGAGGCCGGTCGTCAGGCGGCCGGCCTTGGCGTTGGCGAGCTTGCCGGCGAGCGCGGTGAGTGCCTGTTTCGGCAGCAGATATTGGGGCAGAACGGCGAGGCGATCGGACACAGGCGGGTCAGTACAAAAAGAAGAACCATTCATTATAAATGGCCGGTATGTCCGGGTCAGTGTTCGAGTCTGTGCGGGGGCGCCGCCACACTTGTTTTGCCAGTATCCGGCGCGAGTTGCCAGAAAATCAATGCCGAGGCGATGGTGATCGCGCCGACGTAGAGAAAGGTGGCGTGGAAAGCAGCGGGACGACCCAGGGCGGCCGCGCCGTCACGTTGGGTGAACACCGCCAGCAGGGCGGCGGCGACGGACACGCCGAGGCTCATCGACAACATCTGTACCATCGACAGCATGCTGTTGCCGGCGCTTGCCTCGGTGGTTCCGAGGTCTTTGAGCGTGACCGTGTTCATCGCCGTGAACTGGATCGAATTGACCGAGCCGAAAAAGGCCAGCAGCACGATCTGCGGCCAGAGCGGCTGGTTGGGGGCCAAATAGCGAGAAAGCGGCCATTGGGCAGCCGACCAGGAAAGTATTGCCGAGCAGTACCCGGCGATAGCCGAAACGCCGGATGAGAGCCGTGACGAGGGGCTTGGAGAGAATCGCCATGGCCGCCACCGGCAACATCATCATGCCGGCCTGGAGCGGGCTATAGCCCATGATGAGTTGCGGCAGCAGCGGAATCAGATAGGGCATGGCGCCGCTGCCGATGCGCGCGAATAGATTGCCCAGCAGGCCGACGCCGAAACTGTTGAGGTGGAACAGCCGTGGCGAGAACAGGGGGCGCGGATGGCGCTCGGCGCGGAACCAGTAGGCGGCCAGATTGACCAGGCCGAACAGCAGCAACACCAGCACCACGTCATGGCCAGGGCCGACGCCAGCGATGCCGTCGAGGGCCAGTGACAGAGACATCATGCCGAACGAGAGCAAGGCGAAACCGGCGAAATCGAAAGGCGGCACATGAGCGAGCCGACCATCGGGCATGTGGCGCAGGCTGAGCGCGCAGCCAAGCAGGCCGATGGGCAGGTTGATGAGGAAAATCCAGTACCAGGAGGTGGTTTCGACCAGCCAGCCGCCCAGCGTCGGGCCGATCAGCGGCCCGATCAGGCCGGGAATGGCAACGAAGCTCATCGCCGGGAGAAATTTTTCGCCGGAAAAACTGCGCAAGACTGCCAGCCGTCCCACCGGCATCAACATGGCGCCGCCCAGTCCTTGCCAGACGCGCGCGGCGGTGAGAACGGAGAGATTTGGCGACAGAGCGCAGGCCAGTGAACCGGCGACGAAGCACAGGGCGATTGCATGAACGTATTTGTCATTGCCTGAGCGTCGGCAGGTGAGACTCCCTCGCCCCGCTCGGCGGGGAGAGGGCCGGGGTGAGGGGCGTCGA
>WQUQ01000242.1 GCA_009782025.1 Desulfobulbus sp.
AGCGTAGTCGCAGAATCCAGACGCTGCGTGGATTCCGCGACTACGCGCGGAATGACAGAGCACCTCGATAATTTATCGTTTGAAGTGGAAATGGAATAAGTCCGCTCGGCCAAAGCGGACAATTCATTGGCGACAAAACCGGGCGGATCGATTGGCTGCTAACCGTCCTTCTCAATCAGCGCGTAAGCCGAGTGGTTGTGGATTGACTCGAAATTTTCCGACTCGATCACGTAGGCGTCGATGCGCGGTTCGGCGTTGAGGCGGGCGGCGACGTCGCGGACCATGTCTTCGACGAATTTCGGGTTGTCGTAGGCGCGTTCGGTGACGTATTTTTCATCCGGGCGCTTCAGGAGGCCGAACAGTTCGCAGGAGGCTTCCTGCTCGGCCAGTTCGACCAGTTCTTCGATCCACATGAAGCTGTTGATGCGGGCGGTGATGGTGACGTGTGAGCGCTGGTTGTGGGCGCCGCGGTCGGCGATTTTTTTCGAGCACGGGCACAGGCTGGTCACCGGCACGACGACGCGAACGGTGGTGCTGATGCGGCCTGCGTTGATGTCGCCGATCAGGGTCACGTCGTAATCCATCAGGCTTTGCACGCCGGAAACCGGGGTCGTCTTGTTGATGAAGTAGGGGAAATTCATCTCGATGTGGCCGGTTTCAGCTTCGAGCTTGACCAGCATGTCGCGCAGCATGGCCGGAAAATTCTCGACCGAGATTTCGCGCTCGTGGCTGTTGAGAATTTCCACGAAGCGCGACATGTGGGTGCCCTTGAAATTGTGCGGCAGGCCGACATACATGTTGAACAGGGCGATGGTGTGCTGGATGCCGGCTGATTTGTCGCGCACCCGGATCGGGTGGCGAATCGACTTGATGCCGACCTTGTTGATGGCGATGGCGCGGGTGTCGGCGGAACTCTGGACATCGGGAATGGCGGGACTGGGACTGTTCATGGTGCTGTTCGGGGGAAAAAGTTGGGGGTTGGTCAGACGCCGGTCGGGGTTGCGCGTCGTATCACGCGCACGATGCCATCCTTGTCCAGACCGAGTTCGGCCAGCAACTGGCCTTGTTCGCCATGCTCGATGAAGCGGTCGGGCAGGCCGAGACGCAGCAGCGGCACGTCGATGCCGCGTTCGCCCAGCACCCGCTCGATTTCCGAACCGGCGCCGCCGATCACGGCGTTTTCTTCGATGCTGACCAGGAGCGCATGGTTCCCGGCCAGTTCGACGATCAGATCGACATCGATGGGTTTCACAAAGCGCATGTTGGCCACCGTGGCGTCCAGTTCGTCGCCGGCGGCCAGCGCTTCCGGCAGCAGGCTGCCGAAGGCGAGCAGGGCGACGGCGCGGCCGCGGCGGCGGATCTCGCCCTGGCCGAGCGGCAGGGTATCGAGTCCCGGCGCGGGCGGCGCACCGTTGCCGCCACCGCGCGGATAACGAACCAGCGCCGGGCCGTCGTGGGCGAAGGCGGTGGCGAGCATGCACCGGCATTCGGCCTCGTCGGACGGGGCCATCACCACCAGGTTCGGGATACAGGCGGCGAATGACAGATCGAGGGCGCCGTGGTGAGTCGGGCCGTCGGCGCCGACCAGGCCGCCACGGTCGACGGCAAAGACGACCGGCAGGTTTTGCAGCGCGACATCGTGGATCAACTGGTCATAGGCGCGTTGCAGGAAGGTCGAGTAGATGGCGACGACTGGCTTCAGGCCCTCGCAGGCCAGCCCGGCGGCGAAGGTGACGGCGTGCTGCTCGGCGATGCCGACATCGAAATAGCGATCGGGAAATTCGCTCGCGAAGCGAACCATGCCGGAGCCTTCGCACATCGCCGGGGTGATGCCGATCAGCCGCGCATCGGCTTTCGCCTGGTCGCACAGCCAGTCGCCGAAAACCTGGGTGTAGGTCAGCTTGCCGCCGCCCTTGCCGTCGCCGGAGATGCCCTGGTCGGCGGAGAATTTGCCGACGCCGTGGTAGAGGACGGGGTCGGATTCGGCCAGCTTGTAGCCCTGGCCCTTCCTGGTGATGACGTGGAGGAATTTCGGCCCCTTGATTCCTTTGAGATTTTCCAGCGTCGGGATCAGGGCGTCGAGGTCATGGCCGTCGATCGGGCCGTAGTAGTGAAAGCCGAATTCCTCGAACAGCGTGCCGGGGGCGATCATGCCCTTGACGTGTTCCTCGGCGCGGCGGGCGAGTTCGAGCAGCGGCGGCGCGAAACCGAGCATGTGGCGGCCGGCCTCGCGGGCGGCGTTGTAGGTCTTGCCCGACATCAGGCGGGTCAGGATCTTGTTCAGCGCGCCGACCGGCGGCGAGATCGACATCTCGTTGTCATTCAAGATGACCAGCATGTCGGTGTCGGCGACGCCGGCGTTGTTCAGCGCCTCGAAGGCCATGCCGGCCGACAGCGCGCCGTCGCCGATGACGGCTACCACCTTGCGCTCCTCGCCCTTGTGGCGGGCGGCCAGCGCCATGCCCAGCGCGGCCGAGATCGAGGTCGACGAATGGCCGACGCCGAAGGTGTCATAGGGACTTTCGCAGCGCTTGGGAAAGCCGGCGACGCCGTGGCGCATGCGCAGCTTGTCCATGCCGTCACGGCGGCCGGTGAGGATTTTGTGCGGGTAGCACTGGTGGCCGACATCCCAGACCAGGCGGTCGTGCGGCGTGTCGAACACGGTGTGCAGGGCGATGGTCAGTTCGACGGTGCCGAGATTGGACGACAGATGGCCGCCGGTCTGCGCCACCGATGCGATCAGGAAGGCGCGCAATTCATCGGCCAGTTGCGCCAGTTGCCTGCGTTCCAGAGCGCGCAGCTCGGCCGGACTGTTGATGGTTTCGAGCAGGGGATAGGAGGGTGCGGCGGTCATCGTCAGAAATGATTAAAAGCGCCGGTGACAGATGAAATCGGTCAACTGGCAGAGGCGCGCGGCGCGGTCGCCGAACACGGCCAGCGCTGCCAGCGCCTCGGCATGCAGTTCTTCGGCATAGGCGCGGGCGGTGTCGAGGCCGAGCAGCGCAACGTAGGTCGGCTTCTCCGCGGCTTCGTCCTTGCCGGCGGTCTTGCCCAGCGTGGCGGTGCTGGCGGTGCAGTCGAGAATGTCGTCGACGACCTGAAAGAGCAGGCCGGCGCGTTTGGCGAAGCGATCCAGTTGTCCGCGTCGTTCGCTCGTCAGCGGCGCGCCGGCCTGCGCGCCGAGCAGCACGGCGGCGCGGATCAGGGCGCCGGTCTTGAGCGCGTGCATCAATTCGAGTTCCGGCTGCTCCAGCGCCTTGCCGGCCGCGGCGAGGTCGATCGCCTGGCCGCCGGCCATGCCGCGCGAACCGCTGGCGTGGGCGAGCAGGGCGATCATCTCAAGCTGCCGCGCCGGCTCGCCGAGGTCGGCGCCGGCCAATAGTTCAAAGGCCAGGGTTTGCAGGCTGTCGCCGACCAGGAGGGCGGTCGCTTCGTCGTATTCGACATGGCAGGTCGGGCGGCCGCGGCGCAGCACATCGTCATCCATGCAGGGCAGATCGTCGTGCACCAGCGAATAGGCGTGGATCAATTCGACGGCGCAGGCGATGACATCGAGATTTTCCGCCGTCGCGCCGCTCAGTTCGCCGGCGGCGAAGGCGAGTAGCGGGCGGACGCGCTTGCCGCCGCCGAGCGCGGCGTAGCGCATGGCTTCGTGCAGGCGTTGCGGGATGCCGTTGGCGCTGGGCAAATGATGCGCCAGCGCGGCTTCGACGCGCCTCTGCACGTCGCCCATCCAGTCGGCGAATGGGGCGGCGCTTGACGTGACGCTCACTCGCCCTCCAGCGTGGCGCGGTCGATTGTCCGGAGTTCGCCGTTTTCGAGAAGGCGAATCTGGCTCTCGGCGGCGGCCAGTTGGGCCTGGCAATGCTGCATCAGTTCCATGCCGCGACGCCAGGCGGCGATCGAGGCTTCGAGTTCAAGCTGGCCGCCTTCCATGCTGGCAACGATGGCCTCCAGTTCGGCCAGCGCCGCTTCAAATTTCAGGTCGGCGATCGGAATTTGATCCATGACATCCGGGGTCGGGAAAACATGTGAAAATACTCCATCACGGGTTGCCCGGTCAAATCTCGGAGTAGAATCAAGCATTTCAACACGCTGGAGGCTTGGCATGTCCGACATGACCACGTTGTCCCGGCTGGCGCCCGGGGTTTCGCAATTGCCGGTGGACTGGTATTTCGACGAAGCGATTCATGCACTGGAGAAGCGCCTGATCTTCGATGCCGGCCCCGGTTATGTCGGACATCGGCTGATGGCGCCCGAGGCCGGAGATTACCGTTCGCTGGAATGGAAGGATCATGGCCAGATGCTCCTCAATGGCGGCGACGCAGTTGCCAACCCCGGCCCGAATGCCGGCCTCTGGCTCATGTCCAACGTCTGCCGTCACCGCCAGGCGATCATGCTGCAAGGCAGCGGCAAGCTCAACGGGCCGCTGGTCTGCCCGATCCACCGCTGGACTTACGACCCGGGCGGCCAGTTGATCGGCGCGCCGCACTTTCCGCAAAACCCCTGTCTCAATCTCGACAAGGCCCGGCTGGAAGACTGGAACGGCCTGCTGTTCCAGGGGCCGCGCTCGGCCAACGCCGATCTGGCCGGCCTATTCACCGCCCGCGATTTCGATTTCACCGGCTACAAGCTCGACCACGTCGAGATGCACGAATGCCACTACAACTGGAAGACCTTCATCGAGGTCTATCTGGAGGATTACCACGTCGCCCCCTATCACCCCGGTCTCGGCAACTTCGTCACCTGCGACGACCTGACCTGGCAGTTCGGCGAGTGGTACTCGGTGCAGAAAGTCGGCATCACCTCGCTGCTGAAATCCGGTTCGGCAGTCTACGACCGCTGGCAGAAAGTCGTCCGCGAATACTACGGCGACCGCGGCGAAACCCCGCCGCAGGGCGCGGTATGGCTGACCTACTATCCGAACATCATGGTCGAGTGGTATCCGCACGTGCTGGTGGTATCGACGCTGATTCCGCAGGGCGCGCACAAGACGATGAACGTCGTCGAGTTCTACTACCCCGAGGAAATCGTCGATTTCGAGCGCGAATTCATCGAAGCCGAGCGCGCCGCCTACATGGAAACCGCCATCGAGGATGACGACATCGGCGAGCGCATGGATCGCGGCCGGCAGGCCCTGCTGGCCCAGGGGCGCAACGAGGTCGGCCCCTACCAAAGCCCGATGGAGGACGGCATGCAGCACTTCCACGAGTTCTACCGGCGGATCATGCAGCGGGCGATTGAAAGTTGCGGCTGACCGCCAAAAATCGCCGTCAGTCATGCTGCGTTGCAACACCCGGTGATAGAATCGCGCCTCCGATTTTTCAGGTGCTTTTCCATGTCCGCTCGCCCCATTCGCAACATCGCCATCATCGCCCACGTCGATCATGGCAAGACCACGCTGGTTGACCAACTGCTTCGCCAGTCCGGCACCTTCGCCGCCCACCAGCAGGTGGATGAGCGCGTCATGGATTCCAACGATCTGGAGCGCGAGCGCGGTATCACCATTCTGGCGAAAAATACCGCCGTCGATTACAACGGCATTCACATCAATATCGTCGACACGCCGGGCCACGCCGATTTTGGCGGCGAAGTGGAGCGCGTGCTGGGCATGGTCGATGGTGTCGTGCTGCTGATCGACGCCGTCGAGGGGCCGATGCCGCAGACCCGTTTTGTGACCAGGAAGGCGCTGGCGCTGGGTCTGTGTCCGATCGTGCTGGTCAACAAGGTTGACCGCGATGGCGGCGACCCGGATAACGCGGTCAATCTGACTTTCGATCTGTTCGACAAACTGGGCGCGACCGACGAGCAGCTTGATTTTCCCATCGTTTATGCCTCCGGCCTGAACGGCTGGGCGGCGCTGGAACTCGACCAGCCGCGCGTGGACATGAAGCCCTTGTTCGAGACGATTTTGTCGCACGTGCCGGCGCCGGATGCCGATGTCAATGCGCCGCTGCAATTCCAGATTTCCGCCCTCGATTATTCGTCTTATGTCGGGCGCATCGGCGTTGGCCGCATCAAGCGCGGCAGGGTCAAGCCGGGACAGAATATCCTGGTCATGTTCGGCACCGAGGAAGAGGCCGCCGAACACGAGCGTCAGCCGGTCAAGGCCAAGGTCGGCCAGGTGTTCGGTTACAAGGGCTTGAACAAGGTTGAACTGGCGGAAGGCTGCGCCGGCGACATCGTGCAGATCACCGGCATCGAGGATCTGGTGCTCGGTTGCACCGTGACCGATCCCGATCAACCGGAGACCCTGCCGCTTCTGAAGATCGACGAGCCGACGCTGTCCATGCAATTCCTGGTCAACACCAGCCCGCTGGCCGGCACCGAGGGTAAATTCGTCACCAGCCGGCAGATTCGGGATCGCCTGCATAAAGAATTGCTGACCAACATGGCGCTGCGCGTGCACGACACCGAGAACAGCGATGTGTTCGACGTGGCCGGTCGCGGCGAATTGCATCTCGGCATTCTGCTGGAGAACATGCGCCGCGAAGGCTATGAACTGGCGGTTGGCCGGCCGCGCGTGGTCAAGAAAATCATCGCTGGCGTCGAGTGCGAACCCTACGAAATGCTCACCGTCGACGTCGAGGAAGAACACCAGGGCGGCGTCATGGAGGCGCTCGGCCAGCGCAAGGGCGAGATGCAGGACATGGTGTCGGACGGTCGTGGCCGCGTGCGCATCGAATACCGCATTCCGGCGCGCGGCCTGATCGGCTTTCAGGGCGAATTCATGAACCTGACCCGCGGCAATGGCCTGATGAGCCACGTCTTTGACGAATACGCGCCGGTCAAGGACGGCCAGGTCGCCGAACGGCGCAACGGCGTGCTGATCTCACAGGACAACGGCGAGGCCGTGGCCTATGCCTTGTGGAAACTCCAGGATCGTGGCCGGATGTTCGTCAATCCCGGCGAAAAGCTGTACGAGGGCATGATTATCGGCATCCACAGCCGCGAGAACGATCTGGTGGTCAACCCGATCAAGGGCAAGCAATTGACCAATGTCCGCGCCTCCGGCACCGACGAGGCGGTGCGCCTGGTGCCGCCGATCCAGTTGAGCCTGGAGGCCGCCGTCGAATTCATCGCCGATGATGAACTGGTCGAACTGACGCCGAAGTCCATCCGCCTGCGCAAGCGCTACCTGACCGAGATCGAGCGCAAACGGGCGCTGCGCGGGCTGTAATTCCATTTCCACTTCAAACGGTAAATTATTGAGATGACCCGTCATTGCGCGCTCCGTCGCGGAATCCATGCAGCGTTTGGATTCTGCGACTACGCTTCGCTACGCGCAGAATGACGATAAGACAACAACCCCTCGCCCGCTTGCGGGAGAGGGGCTGGGGGTGAGGGTAGCAGTCTTTGTATCCGTCATGCCGGCTGCCGCCGGCCATGACGGAGGGTTTCAGCGATAAAGAATGACCGGCAGATCGCACTCGGCCAGCACGGATGCGGCGACGCTGCCCAACAGGAGCTTGCCGACCCTTGTGCGGCCATGCGTGCCCATGATGATGACGTCGCAGCCGTTGCTGGTGGCGCACTCGATGATGGTTTGCGCTGGCGTATCGCCGACCGCCGAGACGATGGTGCAGTCGACGCCCGCCTCCTCGGCCAGCTTGGTCGCAAAGGTCAGCGCCTCTTCGGCGAGCGGCTTGCGGCTGGAGTCGATTTGATCGATATAGGTTGCCTCGCTGACGAAAACTGCGGTGACTTTCGCACCGAGCAGCTTGGCGAGATTGACGCCGGCGGTAATGGCTTTTTCCGAGCGCTGCGATCCATCGGTTGGCATGAGGAAGTGCTTGTACATTGAAATCTCCGAATATTTGGCAGGTTTGGGTTGGACAAAGTCACTAGTATAACCTTGTTCCGGGAAGTCTCGATGCGGCCAAAAGAGTTTGCGAACGCGGTGATTGCCGCTGGTTCAGCGATCCGTCAGGCCGATTTCATGGGCCGTCTGCGGCCCGACCACGCTTGCCGCCAGGCCGGGCGGCATGTCGCTGCGGTCGGCAGCGAGCGGAATCCGGCCACCCATGATCTCGGCCAGTTCCTGCGGCAGCGGCGGCGAGCGCTCGGGTTCGGCGTAGCCCTGCGGGTAGATCGGCTGGCCGGTGGATAGGTCGTATTTGTCGCTGGCGCCAAAGACATGCAGCAGTTCGTGGGCGATGACGACGGCGTTCTGGCGCTGCTGCGGGCGGCTGGCGAAGGCGTGGATCAGCCCGAGCTGGCCCTTGCTGAGGCCGGTCGAGTGGGGCAGAACGGCCAGCCGTTCGGGATCGTGGTAGAGCACGAACAGGCGTACCTGCGGCTTGGGGCCGGCGATGTCGTCGTGGCTGGCAGCCCACCAGCGCAGTTTGAGGCTCCATAGCATGGCATCGAGAACGCCCGGATGCGCCGGCGGCAGGGGCGGAATCGCGGCGAGCGGCGGCGCGACGCGGATGGCCACGGGTTGCAGCACGGTTTTGCCATAACGATGAACCTCGCCTTCAAGCCACTCGCTGATTTCGCTGAAACTGTCGGCATCGAGTTGCGCGACGTAGCGGGCGGTGGCCGGCGAATCGTCGGCGGCGATCGGGTAGAGGGCGACATGGACGGTGTGCTCCCAGGCCGTCAGACGGCTGCTGGCGCGCCAGGCGCCGAGGGCGACGGTGGCGAGAACGAGCAGCAGGAGGAGAATGCGGAATTTGCGGAACATGCTCAGGCCAGCAGCAGAAAAACCGTGGGGCGGCGGTCGACATCGGGCGGCGTTTGCTTCTTCCACTCGGCGATGCGCCGGGTGCGCACCGATTCGCCGGGTTGCGTCAAATCAGTCGCCAGACACAGCCGGGTGTCTGGCCGGCAGGTTTGCAGAATGGCCGCGAACAGCGCCCGGTTGCGGTACGGGGTTTCGATGAACAACTGCGTCTGCTGGCGCTGACGCGATTCGTTTTCCAGGTCGCGCAACGCCTTCGTCCGCTCGGCCTCCTTGGCCGGCAGGTAGCCGTGAAAGGCGAAGCGCTGGCCGTTCAGACCCGAGGCCATCAGCGCCAGCAGTAGCGACGATGGGCCGACCAGCGGCACGACGCGGATGTTCTCGCGCTGGGCGAGAGCGACCAGATCGGCGCCAGGATCGGCGACGGCCGGGCAGCCGGCCTCCGACAGCAGGCCGACATCGTGGCCGGCGCGCAAGGGCGCGAGCAGACGCTCGATGTCCGCCTCGCGGGTATGCTCGTTGAGTTCTTCCAGCGCCAGTTCCTGCAACGGACGATCGGTGCCGGCGGCTTTCAGAAAGGCGCGGGCGCTCTTGGCCTGTTCGACGACGAAATGGGTCAGCGGTCGGATCGTCGCCAGAATGTTCGGGTGCAGCGCATCAGCCGGTGGCGTCGGCCCGAGGGGTACCGGGATCAGGTAGAGGACGCCGCTCATCCGAGAACGGTGACGCCCTGCCGGCGCAGCATGTCGCACAGGGCGATCAGCGGCAGGCCGACCAGGGCGTTGGGGTCGTCGCCGCAGAGGCTGTGCAGCAAGGCGATGCCAAGACCTTCGGATTTGGCGGAACCGGCGCAGTCGTAGGCCGGTTCGCGGCGCAGGTAGGCTTCGATTTCGTCGTCGGTCAACTGGCGGAAGGTGACGAGCGTCGGCACGCCGCGCACGTCGGCCTGGCCGGTGCGGGCGTTGTAGAGGCAAAGCGCGGTGAAGAAATTGACCGTCTTGCCGGAGAGGGCGCGCAATTGCTCGACGGCGCGTTGATGGTTGCCCGGCTTGCCATAGATCAGGCCGTCGACGGTTGCGACCTGGTCGCTGCCGATAATCAGCGCATCGGGATGCTCGCCGGCGACGGCGCGGGCCTTCGCTTCGGCCAGGCGCAAGGCCAGCGCCGCGGGCGTCTCATTGGGGCGTGGACTTTCGTCGGTGCGCGGATTGGCCACGGCGAACGGCAGCCCCAGGCGGGCCAGCAGGTCGCGGCGATAGGGCGAGGTGGAGGCGAGGATCAGCGGTGGCATGAAAGTCTTGCGACAGCGCTTTGACTTGGAAAGCCAAAAATAATATCATTCTCTGTTTTAGTCGCAACAGCTACGGATTGAAAAGGATCAACGACGCCTTCGCCTTTGCCCGCGATTCGCGTGTTCTCGAAGGAAGGCTGGTAATCGCCGAACTTGAGCGCCTGCATGATTTGCTGGCCGAGGTGAGCGGGGAGGTTGCCTGGCGTCTCGAAGGGTTCACGGGGGAGCGCGGCGAGTCCCTGCTGCGGCTGACGGTTGGCGGCAGGCTCGCGCTGGCTTGTCAGCGCTGCCTGGGCGCGGTTTCGTTTGATCTGGAGATCGACAGCCTGCTGGAGCTTGCTCCGGTCGGCGCCGAGTTGTCGCAAGACGAGCTGGAAGACGACACCCGGGATTTTCTGCCGGTGGAACGCGAACTGGATGTGGCCGAATTGGTGGAGGATGAGATTCTCCTGGCCCTGCCGGTGGCGCCGCGGCATGAAAAATGTGG